>JAOPYP010000367.1 GCA_025964635.1 Actinomycetes bacterium
TTTTGTCGGTGGTGGGTGGGATGATTCGAATATGTGTTTACCAGAGCAGTCTGCCCGGGACGCGGCGCTGGCCGAGCTGGCCCGCCTCGACCCGGCCGCGCTGGATGCGGCCTTGCTGATGGACCAGATCACCGGTCTGGCCACGTTCATCAGCCAGGCACAAGGACAGCTGGCCCGCCTGACCGCCACCCTGGACGCGACCGGCGGGGCGGCCGAGGCGGGACACAAGTCCGCGTCAGCGTTCCTGCGCACCCGCTGTGGCCTGGCCCCCGGGCGGGCCGCCGCGGTGGTAGCCACCGCCCGCGGGCTGCGGGACCGGGAGGCGACGGAGAAGGCCCTGGACGCCGGGGTGATCTCCTTCGACCAGGCCCAGCTCATCGTCCAGGCCACCACCGGCCTCGGCGACGCCGCAGGCCCCGCCGAGCAGGTGTTACTCGATCACGCGCCCGGGCTGGACACCGCCCGGCTCCGCCAGTTCGCCGACGAAGTCGCCTACCGGGCGAACCCCGAGGCGGCCGAGGAACGGGAACGGCGCCGCTGGGACAAGCGGCACCTGTCGTTCGGGCTGACCCTGGACAGCACCGGCGTGCTGTCAGGGTCCTGCGGGGACGCGGTCTGCTATGAGATCGTGCGGACCGCGGCGGAGGCGTTCAGCCCGCCCGGCGGCCAGGCCGATACCCGGACCGCGGCGCAGCGGCGGATGGACGGCCTGGTCGCCGCCTGCAAAGCCGCCCTCGACGGCGGATCCGCCCCGGAACGGCACGGCGCCGCGCCGCACATCACCGTGCTGGTCAAGGACGAGACCCTCGCCCAGGCCGCGCGAGCAGGCCAGGACACGGGCCCCCGCCACGCGACGGGGGCGGACAGCGGCCCAGGCCAGACCGGGGCGGCGCAGTCAGGGCAGAACACCGGAACCCCGGGCCGGTCCCGCACTGGCGCGCCGCCCGGGCTGATCACCGGCCCGCCGCCTGCGCAGACCGGCCACGGCACCTTCCTGACCGCCCGCCAGGTCCTCGCCCTGTGCTGCGGCGCCCAGGTCGGCGCCATCCGCTGGCGCGACGGCCTCCCGCTGGGGCTCGGCCGGACCGCCCGCACCGAGCCCCGGGGGCTGCGGCGGGCGCTGGAAGCCCGGGACCGGCGCTGCCGGTGGCCCGGCTGCGACGCGCTGGCCGCCTGGGCCACCGCCCACCACATCCGCCCCTGGAGCAAGGGGGGTGCCACCAGCCTTGAGGACCTGGCCCTGTTCTGCCACGTCCACCACCACCACTTCATCCACAGCCTCGGCTGGACCATCACCGGCAACCCCAACGCCACCCTCCACTTCACCCACCCCGGCGGCTGGCTCACCCTCGACAGCCCACTCCCTGCAGGCTGAAGGGGTGCGGTCGCCGGGTCAAGCGGCGGGAGCTGCTTGCAGCGGCTGACAGGGGCAGCGACCGGAGGGCACCGGTACTGTTCTGCCGGGACATCGACTGACCGCCCCGGCTGCCTGCGTGGCTATCTACTGACGTCGGCCGGCTACTGGCCCAGGAGCCAGTGTCCGGGCGCGATGAGCTCGCGGGCCTCGGCCGGCCCCCACGACCCCTGCGCGTAGGGGGCGACCTTCGGCGGGCTGGCCAGCAGCGGCGCGGCCGCCTCCCACACCGCCGCCAAGCCGTCCGGGCGGGTGAACAGCGACCGGTCGCCCAGCAGCACGTCGTGGATCAGCCGGACGTAGGGCGGCAGCGGGTCCGCGCCCTCGAGGTCCGACAGCGGGATCGTGGCCCGCGCCGTGTCCAGATCCAGTCCGGGGCCGGGCTTCTTGGTTACCAGAGACAGGCTGATCTCGCCGTTGCCCGCCAGCGAGAACGACAGCACGTTGGTATCCGCCGGGAGCTGGCCCGCCAGCGGGCCAGGCGGCTCGCGCAGGATCAGGCTGACCTGCTGCTCCGAGGCCGCCATCCGCTTGCCGGTGCGCAGGTAGAACGGGACGCCGCGCCAGCGGTCGTTGTCGATCCACAGCCGTGCCGCCACGAACGTGTCCCGGGTGGAGTCGGCTGCGATCCCCGGCACGTCGCGGTACCCGTCGAACTGGCCCAGCACCACCTCGGCCGGGTCCAGCGGCCGGAAGCAGCTGATCACCTTCTCCCGGGCGGCCTGCAGGTCGAGCGCGCCCAGGCTGGCGGGAGGCTCCATGGCCACCTCGGCGGCCACCTGGAACAGGTGCGTGACCAGCATGTCCAGCACCGCGCCGGTCGCGTCGTAGAACCCGGCCCGGTCGGTGATCCCGAGTTTCTCGGGCACGTCGATCTGCACGGACTCCACGTGCTCGCGGCACCACATCGCCGCGAACAGGCCGTTAGCGAATCGCAGCAGGTGCAGGTCCTGGCAGGCCTCTTTGCCGAGGAAGTGATCGATCCGGTAGACCTGCTGCTCGTCGAGCACCGAGTGGACGACCCGGTCCAGTTCCCGGAAGGAGTCCTGCGAGGTGCCGAACGGCTTCTCGTAGACCACCCGCGTGCCCGTGGCCAGCCCGTGCCCGCCCAGTCCCCTGGTCAGCTCCGTGAACGCCACCGGGGGCACGGCCAGGTAGTGGACCAGCTGCGGGTCGCCACCCAGCGATGTGCGCGCCTCCGCCAGCACGTCCAGCAGGCTGCCGGGATCGTCGGAGCTGAACCCGCCGCCCGCGAACCGCACCCGCTCGGCGAACGACTCCCACTCGCTCCCCTCCGGCTTCGGGCCGAACTCGGTGAGCGCCTCGTGAATGTGCTTGCGGAAGTCCTCATGCGCGACGTCGCCGCGCCCGTTCCCGACCAGCAGCCACTGCTCGGGCAGCAGCCCCTCGATAGCCAGGCGGTAGAACGCGGGCAGCACCATGCGCCTGGCCAGGTCGCCGGTGCCCCCGAAGAGCACGAAGACCGTCGGTCCCGGGCCGGGGCTGGCCGAACCGGGGCGGCCCAGGGGAGAACGCTTCGCAGTCGCCATGTTCCCAACCTATCGGCGTCAGCCGTGCCCGCCGCCGATCAGGCTGCCGATGCCGAACGTCACCGCGATGGCCATCGCGCCCAGCAGGAACTGGCGCACACCCGAGCGCAGCACCGGCCGCCCGGTGAGCCGGCCCACCACCATCCCGCCGGTGACCAGGGCCACCGCCGTGATCACCAGGGTGGCGGTCAGGCTGGGCAGGCCGAGCAGGTAGGGGAGCAGCGGCACCAGCGCCCCGAGCGAGAACGCGCACAGGGAGGCGAAGCCCGCCAGGAAGGGCGACGGCAGCTCGCTGGGGTCGACGCCGAGTTCCTCCCGGGTGTGCACGCGCAGCGCCGTGCCCGGGTCCCTGGACACCGCGGCCGCCATCCGGGCCGCGGTCTCCGCGTCCGCGCCGTACTCGCGGAAGTAGCCGGCCAGCTCTTCCTGCTCGGCCACGGGGAACAGGGCGTGCATCTTCTTTTCCAGCTCTACCTCGGCGAGCACCAGCTCGTTCTGGTTGGTGACCGAGATGTACTCGCCGGTTCCCATCGAGAACGCCCCCGCGACCAGCGCGGCCACCCCGGTCAGCACGATGGTGTGCGCGGACGCCCGGCCCCCGCCCAGACCGGCGATCAGGGAGGCGTTCGTGACCAGCCCGTCCACCGCGCCGAACACCGTCGGCCGCAACCAGCCGCCGGACACGTCGCGGTGCCCGTGCGACCAGCCGGCGCGCAGCGCCGCCGTCCCGGTCGCCGAGGACGGATCGTGTATCTCCTCGTCAGCCACCTGCGCGTGTCACCCCCGAGCCGCGTTTGTCCGGTGCCTGTCACGGTACTGCCGCGCGCCTGCCTCCCGTCCCATCGGTCCAGGCGACTTGCCGGGCCGCCGGGCCAGCCGGTAATGTGCCCTCGTGGTTCGTTGATTGAACTACGGATATCTCAAATTATCCGGGGTACTGCCGCGCGGTGGCGGGGAGGAGGCTGGACGCTGATGACCGGACACCACGGGGTCCCGGTCCGGGTGCGGCCCGGCGGCGGCCCGTGCCTCACAGCTACGGGAGCGGGGTCATGACTACGGTCGCAATCCTCGGCCCAGGCGCCATCGGCGGCCTGCTCGCCGCCCGGCTCGGCCAGGCCGGCCACGACGTTACCCTGATCGGCCGGCGCCCCGTGGGGGTGACCGTGGCCGGCCTGACCCTGACCGCGCCCGGGGAAGACGCCATCACGACCCGGCCGGCCTCCCGGCCGTACCTGACCGAGCCGGTGGAGGTCCTGATCGTCGCGGTCAAGGCCACCCAGCTGGTGGACGCCACCGCCCGGGTGCCCGCGGCGCTCGTGGCGGGGGCCACGGTGATTCCCTTCCTCAACGGCGTGGACCACCTGCCATACCTGCGCGCGGTCTACCCGGCCGACACGGTGGCCGGGACCATCGTGGTCGAGGCCACCAAGCTCGCGGATGGCCTCATCGAGCAGGCCTCCCCGTTTGCCACGGTCACCCTGGCGGTCCCGCCCGGGACTGGGCCCGCCGCGGCCGCCGCCGGCCTGGTCGACGTGCCCGGCCTGCGCGTGACAACCCACCCCGGCGAGACGCAGGTCCTGTGGCAGAAACTCTGCATGCTGGCCACCTTCGCCCTGCTCACCACGGCCGCGGGGCAGCCCATTGGCCCGGCCCGCGAGCAGTTCGCCGGCTGGGTCAGCCCGCTGGCCCGTGAGGCCTGCGCCGCCGCCGCGGTGCATGGGGCGAGTATCGACCCCGCAGCGGTCGAAGCCCAGATCCGGGGCCTGCCGGGGGAGATGCGCTCCTCCATGCTCAAGGACCGCCTGGCCGGCCGGGAACTCGAGCTCGACGCCATCGCCGGGCCGACGTTGCGCACGCTCGGCCCGGCTGCGGCGCCGGTCACCCTCCGCGCGGTGCGGGCCATCCTGGGCGCCAGCTGACGATGCGGGCCGCCCGGCCCGGGGCAGGCGGCGTCAGGGGTGCGCCGCAGGCGGTGCCGCCGACGGCGGGAGCAGGCCAGTCAGGATGCGGGTCATCGCCCGGTCGAGAAGCGGCTCCGGCGGCCCGGGGCCACCGTCCGCGGGCTGGTCCGTCAGGGCCGCCGCCAGATGCGGATGCTGGCCGGCGGCAGCGATCCGGACCAGGCAGCCGGCCAGCGAGTTCTGCCACTCGGTGCTGTCCTGCCCGGCCCGCAGCTGCGCGATCTCGGTCTCCGCGACCAGCCGCACGGCGCCGGAGAACAGGCCGACGGTCTCCAGCTTGGCGGGCCCGCTCAGGTCCACGCCCGCCAGCGCGGCCAGGATGTGCTCGATGAAGGCGACCGCGTTCGGCCCGGGGAGGTTGCCGGTGGCGGGCACGTCGAGCAGCCACGGGTGCCGGTGGTACAGGGCCCGGGCCCGCTGGGCGAGCCGGAGCAGATCGGCGGCCGCCTGCCCCGTTGGGGGCTCGTAGGAGAGCTCGCCGTAGACCTGGTCGGCCATGAGCTCCACGAGCTCGTCCCGGGTGGCCACGTAGCGGTAGAGGGAGGCGGGGGCGGTCCCGATGGCCGCGGCAGCCGAGCGCATGGTCACCGAGCCGAGACCGCGGGCGTCGGCCAGCGTGATGCCCGCCGCGGCGATCTCCGCCCGGCTGTGCTCCGGCAACGGCCCGCGGGCCGCGCGCTCCGGGCGGGTCCAGATGCTCGGGCCGCGGCCGCTGGTCGCCCGCTCCTCCATCATTGCGAACACTGTACTCAGTACGTTAGGCTGCTCCTATAGCGAACGTTGATCGCAGTTTCGTGCGCCAGTGGCAGCGCGGTGTGGATCAGACGAAATGAAGCGGCCGCCGTGGCCGTGCGAGGCATCAGCCAGGAGCAGAGATGACCGGACCAGGCTCGACCGGGGCAGCTGATGCTGGCCCGTGGGCCAGCCCATGGACGCCCGCGCGGTACGCCCGCAACGGTGACGTGGAAATCGCCTACGACCAGCTGGCCGGCTCGGAGGGTGAACCGCTGCTGCTCGTCATGGGCCTGGCCGTGTCCAGGTTCTGGTGGCCGGCCGGGCTCGGCCAGGCGTTCGCCGATCAGGGGTTCGCGGTGGCGCGCTACGACCAGCGGGACGCGGGCCAGTCGACCCGGATGCCCGACACCGGCGGCAGTAACCCGTTCGCCGCGGTGGCCCGCAAGCGGGGCGCCTACTCGGCCGAGGACATGACCGACGACGCGATCGCCGTGCTGGACGCGCTCGGCTGGAAGCAGGCCCACATTTTCGGTGCGTCCCTCGGCGGGATGATCGCCCAGCGCATCGCGCTCCGTCACCCCGGCCGGGTGCTCAGCGTCACGTCGGCCATGGCCATGCCGAGCGACGTGTCCGGCATCGGCGGGGGCCGGTACGTGCGCTTTGGCCTGCTGGCCAAGCTGGCCCGGGCCAAGTTCCCCGAAGGCCGGGACGGTGACATCCAGCTCTCGCTGATGCTCGCCCGCGAACTCGCGTCTCCGGGCTACCCGTTCGACGAGGAGGCCGCGCGGGTGTGGATAGAACGTGACGCCGACAGCGGCCCCCGCGATACCAAGGCGCAGAGCAGGCAGGCCGGCGCCCCGTGGCACGGCCCGAAGCTGCGCGAGCTGCATAAGCCCGTCCTCGTCCTGCACGGCGACCGGGACCCCATCCTGCGTGTCAGCGCCGCCCGCGCCACGGCGAAAGCGATCGACGGCGCCCGCCTGGTGATCCTGCCGGGAGTCGGGCACGACCTTCCCGCGCCGCTGTGGCCCGCCATCGCCCGCGAGGTCCGCCGCCTCGCCGACCAGGCGCGCGCCCCGTCAGCCTGAACGTTTCCCTAACGGTCTGACCGGCCACGGTGGCCGCCCCGGGAACCGGTGCCCCGGCGCCGGGCCGGGGCGCCTAAGGTGTCTAGCCTGTGCCCGCGCGGAGGCGGGGCCGGCCTGTGCCCGACGAGCAGGCGATCCGGGAGGGACCTCGATGGCCGACGCCGATGACGTCCGCCGCGTGGCGCTCGCCCTGCCCGGCGTGGAGGAGATCACCAGCGACGGGTTCGACTTCCGGGTGGGCGGCCACGGATTCGTCTGGTCCTACCCGGAACGCCAGCCGGGCCAGCCGCGCGTCATCCGGACCGACATCGCGGTGCTGTTCGTGGGCGACGAGGCCGAGAAGCAGGCTCTCCTCCTCGGCGAGCCCGGGGTCTTCTTCACCACGCCCGGCTACGACGACCGGCCGCTGGTCATGCTGCGGCTGGCGGAAGTGGACGGCGGGCGCCTGGAGGAGCTGGTGACTGACGCGTGGCGGATGCGCGCGCCGGACGTCCTCGACTGAGACGGCAACGAGGCTCCCCGGCCGGTGCGCCCCTCAGGCTGGCGTGATGCGCCGGTTCCATGCGCCGGCCGGGGGTGACGCTGCAGGCCGTTTTGACCACCCGGCGGTGGAGGCCGGCCATCCCCCCGGCCCGCACGTCGCCTGCCGACTCCCGCGGTCCTACCCAGTCTGACGGTGCGCCGCCCCGCACGGGTCGCCACGCTGATCGCGGGTAGGGACCTGAGTGCCATCCGGGCACATACCGTCAGAAAACCAGGGAGATATCGCGATGACCAGCGGTTTCTACGGGCCGGAGGACTTCGGGTCCAGCCCGTTCGATGACTTCCTCGCGCGCATCTACGGCGCCGGCGGCCCGCGCCAGCCCGGGCACCGGGTCGACATCACCCGGCTGATGAGCGCGCCCGCCCGTGAGCTCCTCGGCGCGGCCGCGGCCCACGTGGCGGAACGGGGCGGCGCGAACCTGGACACCGAGCAGCTGCTGTGGGCGGCCGCCCACCTGGAGCCGACCCGCGAGCTGCTGGCCCGGGCGGGCGTCGATCCCGACGAGCTCATCCGCGAGATCGAGAGCCAGGAAGCCCAGGCCGGGCGCACTGGCGAGCCGCCGCAGCTGACGCCCGGCGCCAAGCGCGCCCTGCTCGACGCGCACCAGATCTCCCGGGCGGTCGGCTCGACCTACATCGGTCCGGAGCACATCCTGTTCGCCCTGGCCGCCAACCAGGAGTCCGGCGCGGGCCGGCTGCTGGCGGCAGCGGGGATCACCCCCGAGACGCTGCAACGGGTCCTGGCCGGCCAGGGCGGCCCGCCTGGAGCGAGAGGTCCAGGTGGCCGGTCGGCCACGCCGACGCTCGACGAGTTCGGCCGCGACCTCACCGCCATGGCCCGCGAAGGCCGGATCGACCCGGTCATCGGGCGCGACGACGAGATCGAGCAGACCATCGAGGTGCTGTCCCGCCGGGGCAAGAACAACCCGGTCCTGATCGGCGAGGCCGGGGTGGGCAAGACCGCGATCGTGGAGGGGCTCGCGCAGCGCATGGCGGACGATGACGTGCCGCAGACGCTGGCGGGCAAGCGGGTCGTGCAGCTCGAGCTGTCCGGCGTGGTGGCCGGCACCCGTTACCGCGGCGACTTCGAGGAACGGGTCAAGCGGATCATCGACGAGATCAGGGAGCACCGCGACGAGCTGATCATCTTCATCGACGAGCTGCACACCCTGGTCGGCGCGGGGGGCAGCAGCGAGGGCGGGATGGACGCGGGCAACATGCTCAAGCCCGCACTCGCCCGCGGCGAGCTGCACATCGTCGGCGCCACCACGCTGGACGAGTACCGCAAGAACATCGAGAAGGACGCGGCGCTGGCCCGGCGGTTCCAGCCGATCCTGGTCCCCGAGCCGACCGTGGACGACACGATCACGATCCTGCGCGGCCTGCGCGACCGCTACGAAGCGCACCACCAGGTGCGCTACACCGACGAGGCGCTGGTGGCCGCGGTCGAGCTGTCCGACCGCTACATCACCGACCGTTTCCTGCCGGACAAGGCGATCGACCTCATCGACCAGGCCGGCGCGCGGGTCCGGCTGCGGATCACGACGCCGCGCCGGGACGTCCGCGACCTGGAGCGCCGGGCCGAGGAACTGCAGCGGGACAAGGACCAGGCCATCGCCAGCGAGCAGTACGAGCACGCCTCCCAGCTGCGGGACCAGATCAGCCAGGTCCGGCAGCAGATCCAGGATCTGGGCGGCGATCCGTCCGCGGTGCCCGAGGTCACCCCGGACGACATCGCCGAGGTGGTCTCGCGCTCCACGGGCATCCCGGTGCGCCAGCTCACCGAGGAGGAGAAGGACCGGCTGCTGCGCCTGGAACAGCACCTGCACGACCGGATCATCGGCCAGGACGAGGCGGTCGAGGCGGTGGCCGAGGCGGTCCGCCGGTCGCGGGCCGGGCTCGGCGACCCGAACCGGCCGGTGGGCAGCTTCCTGTTCCTCGGCCCGACCGGGGTGGGCAAGACGGAGCTGGCCCGCGCGCTGACCGAGGCCCTGTTCGGGGCGGACAGCCGGATGATCCGGCTGGACATGAGCGAGTTCCAGGAGCGTCACACGGTGAGCCGGCTGGTCGGGGCGCCGCCCGGGTACGTGGGCTACGACGAGGCCGGGCAGCTCACCGAGGCGGTCCGGCGCCGGCCGTACTCCGTGATCCTGCTCGACGAGATCGAGAAGGCGCACCCGGACGTGTTCAACATCCTGCTCCAGGTGCTCGACGACGGCCGGCTCACCGACGGCCAGGGCCGGACCGTGGACTTCAAGAACACGGTCCTCATCATGACCAGCAACCTGGGCTCGGACCTGATCACCCGCCGGGCCGGGCCGCTGGGCTTCGCCGGGAGCTCGTCCACCACCGGCAACGCGCAGCAGGACAACCTGCAGGAGCAGCTTATGCGGCGGCTCCGGGAGGCGTTCCGGCCGGAGTTCCTGAACCGGATCGACGAGATCATCATCTTCCGGCAGCTGGACGAGAACGAGCTGCGGCAGATCACCGAGCTGATGCTGCAGGAGACCAAGCGCCGCCTGCACGCCCAGAACGTGACGCTGGAGTTCACCCCGGCCGCGGTGGACTGGATCGCCCAGCACGGCTACCAGCCCGAGTTCGGGGCCCGGCCGATGCGCCGGGTCATCCAGCGCGAGGTGGACAACGAGCTGTCGCGGCGGCTGCTGGACGGCCAGATCAACCCGGGCCAGCAGGTCACCGTGGACGTCCAGGACGGCCACCTGACCTTCATCCCGCATGAGCAGCAAGTGCCAGCCCACGCGAGCTGAACCACATTCAGAGGCACACAACGAAAGGCATGACATGCAGCGCGAGAGTTCCAAGCACGGCCCGCGACTCGACGAGGAAATGGAGGAAGAAGACCAGACCATTCTCCGCTCGGGCCAGCCGCCCCACACCGAAGAGTGGCGCGAGACCGAGCCGTTCGACCCCGGTCACCTGGAAACGGAACTGCCCGAGAACGAAGAGCCCGCTGCCCCGCGGGGGATGACCCCGGCTGACGTTGAGCGGCGCGCCGACATCGCCCGCTGGCTGCCGCCGCACAAGTTCCCGGCGGACCGCGGCACGCTGATGGCGTTCCTGCAGCACGAAGGCGCGCCCGACGACGTGGTCGACGCCATCGCCAGCCTGCCCGCGCGTCGGAAGTTCGCCACGATCGGCGAGGTCGTCCGGGCCGTTGGCCTTCCCTACGAGCAGGACTAGCCAGGGTCTGGCCCGGGGCGCCGCGGCCCGGACTGAGCCGCCTGGACGGGCAGCCTGGGCGGGCAGGCCGGGTGGCTGCGCCTGGTGGGCGGCCTGGTTACCTGATCACGAAGGGCCCGAGCCCCTCGGGCCGCTCCTCGCGCACGGCGACATCAGTGACGGCGGCCGCGTCGGGGCCATGGTGCGCCCAGTCCACCAGGCGGTGCACCTCCTCGGGCGGTCCTTCGAGGACCGCCTCGACGCGGCCGTCGGGCAGGTTGCGCACCCAGCCGCCCACCCCGTTCTGGAGCGCCAGCCGCCGGTACGCATCACGGAAACACACGCCCTGGACCTGACCGGAAATCAGCACATGATTGCGGATCACAGGCCTACTTAATCACCGGCCCCCGTCAACGGGACGGGCGGCGCGGATCCTGGAGTGGTCCGGGATGCGTGACAGCATGAGCGTCTGGCGGAGTTCGACGCGGAGCTGTACCGCCCCCGGTCACGATCGGCCGGCCCCCGCCCGGCTGGCCCGTCCCGGGCCCCGGGGTTCACCGCCTCCGCGCGCGGCGGGCGTGCTTGCGGGCGCACCGCCGGCAAGCCGGCACCCGGCCCGCCACCTCCACGGCCGGAATAGCGAGTAACCAGTGACGGCGGTGGTAGCGGCAGGGTTCTCCGGGGGCTGGCCGGGGCGCGGCCGCCCCAGCGCATGACGGCGCGGCCACCGGATCCAGGTGCAGCCACTGCGGCGGCTGGACGGCGGCCCATCGCAGCGGGTGGCCGGCCGCGGTGCACACCACCCCGGACAGTTCGGGCACCACAGCCAGCCCCGGCGGGGAACCGGGCGGGGCGGGCCAGGCGGCGTCGGCCGCGGTGCGGTAGTCCTGCCGCGACACCAGCGCCGAGGCCGCGGCCAGTTCCCAGCGGACCAGGTGGGTGCCCTCGCAGGAGCAGTATTCGCCCCGGAGGACCAGGCAGGCACCGCAGGGCAGGCTGCGCACCGCCTCGGCCAGGTCGGCGGGCATCGCGCCGCTTATCGCGGTCATAATCCCCCCAGCCGCTATTGTGCGCCTACCCATCGTAATCGTAGGTGGGCCCAGGGTCACGCTGTGAACACATGGCCGCGTGTAGCGGCCAGCCGAAATGGAGGGCGGGCCGGCCGTAAACCAGCCGCCGCCAGTGGTCATGAGGCGGGCTAGGCGCGGCAGGTGAGCGGCGCCCCGCCGTTGTAGGCCACCATGTCAGCCAGCGCGGCGGGCACGTCGATGGGGCCGCCGCGCGGGGTCCCCGCGAGTTCGGCGCAGGCCCGGTGCAGGTTGCCGACGATCCGCTCCGGGTCCGCCCAGCCGGCGAACCGGCCCAGATCGGTCTCCCGGGCCGCCGCGAGCGGGGTCACCCCCGCCGCCTGGGCGCGGGCCGCGACATCGAGCACGAACCGGAGGTAGGCCAGCGTCGCCTCGAGCGGCCCCGTGCCCTCGAACACGGGGCCGTGACCCGGCACGGTGGTCCGGGCCCCGAGCGGCGCCACGACCTGCTCCAGCACTTCCACGGCCCCCGCCACCGAGCCCATCAGGAGGAACGGCGTGCCCCCGTGGAAAATCAGGTCCCCGCAGAACAGCACGGAGCGATCCGGGAGCCAGACGATCGAATCGTTAGTGGTATGGGCCGGAGTCCCGACGTGGCGCACGGCCGCGCGCAGGTCACCGGCGTGCACGGCGATCTCGTCGGTGAACGTGACGAACGGCGGGTCGAGGGTGAGGTCGCCCCAGTCGGGGCCGTCCCAGACGCCCAGGTCGCGCGCCGGCCCGAAGGCGTAGGCCTCGGTGCGCGTGCTCTCGTGGACGACGATCGCCGCGGCCGGGAACAGGCAGTTGCCGAACGTGTGGTCGCCGTGGTGGTGCGTGTTGACCACCGTGCGCACCGGCGCTGGTGTGATCGCCGCGATCGCGGCCTGGTAAGCACGGGTCCGGCGGTGGGTCGCGCAGGAGTCGATGCTGATGACTCCCTGCGGGCCGGCCAGGAAGCCGGTGTTGCTGATCCACCAGGTACTACGCGATCCGACGGCCGTCTGTGATCATGGTCAGGTGAGATCACCTGACCGCCCGGCGGAGCGCGTGGAGCGTGCTCTGAGAGAGCGCATCGCGGCGGGTGAGTGGAAGAGCGGCCAGCAGCTCCCTACGGTGATCCAGCTTGCCGAGCAGTACGGCGTCTCACGGGGCACCGTGGCCACGGTGATCAAGAGACTTGCCGATGACGGCCTGGTCCGCACCGTGAGAGCTTGGGGCACATTCAAGACGTGAGCCCAAGTTGTCGATAGCGGGCCCAGGGCTCTGATTTCCCGGCCGGGTCCCTGTTACATCTACTGAACGCTTTCGCGTCCCTCAGAGGGCTGCTCAAGCTGTTGCTGTCGTTTTCTCTGCTCAATCTTCAGCAGCTCAACTTGTTCCGTAAACTCAGTTATCGCTTCACTTTCAACCTTTCCCTTATAGCGGCCGATGCCCAATCCGACAGCACTGAATTCCTGTTCGATCGAGTCAGATGTCTGTTGTAGGTAGAAGCTTCGCTCGCGGAATTTAAAATATCCTGTGAATCCGGCCGCAACACCAACCGCGAAGGTCGTGCCGACCGCAAACCAACGCAAGGGCGGGACCGACTGCAACAGACTCGTAAGAGTCGAGCCTGCCAATGCGCCAATAATGATTATGGCTTGAAGGAAGTTATGTACGCGTCTGTAGTACTTACTTTCATTCCTGTATCTATCTATTTCCGATGGCACGCTGTCACGATAGATCAGTTGACGTGTAGGCACATCGAGATTAAGGCTCACTGCGTGCAGCCGCTTACGTTCCTGGGCAAGCTCAAGCTCAAGCTCAAGCTCAAGCTCAAGTCTTGGCACGTCATAGCTTTTATCCGATGTGCTGCTGGGATCTTCAGCTACGGCTTTCACCATACTATATATGATGATATATGCAAGCATGAAGATCAGCAGTATGGCTACTGGCCAGTCCACTTGTTTCTTGAGGACGTGATCCTGCCAAGCGAGAACGTTGAATATGTAAAGCAATACTGCCCCGACAAAGACCGAGAAAACACTCACACGAAGTATGCGGCGAAGAGTTTGGGCTGTCTGCAATTGGCTTTCTAGTTCTAGAATTTCTTGGGTGTACATTAGCAATTGGGCAACAGGGCCTTGGGTTGCCTGATTGCCCACTATTTCGCGCTGTTGGCATAGCGGGATAATAGGACCATAAACCAAACGATGTCCGCCAATGCGCGAAATAGGCGAGAAAGTCCCTTTTGTCCCAACACCCGGACCAGCGTTGGTAGGCATGCGGGCCGGGACGAGCCAAGCGGCTCGCCTTCGGGCTGGCGAGCTGGCCGGTAGAGGCAGAAGCTTAACTGCTACAGGTGCTCTGCTTTCCGTTACCCATCGCATACAGTGCGGTCGCCGCAAAGGTGCGGCCACAACTGCGAGCGAACAGGGTAGCGCGCCGCACCGTGAGCAGAGCCCTAAACATCCTCAGCGATGAAGGGCTCGTGCTGGTCCGCCCGCGATGGGGACCTTCGGCCGCTGACCTGGGGTGGTCTGACGACCTATGTTGGTGAGAACCCAACACTTACCCCCGGTACCGCTGTCCTGGGCTCGCAGCTCCTTACGGCGCGCACGATGGGCAGCATTCAGATTGCCTCACGGCAACTGGTCGATGACAATGCAACCACTGGCGGAATCGCTGACCTCATCGAGTCCAATATGGCCGCTGGCCTAGCCCGTGGCATGGATACCGCAGCGATTTACGGCACTGGCACGCCGCAGCCCGCAGGCCTGTTCACTGCTGCCTATTCGGGTAGCCTGCTGAGCGTGTCCATGGGCACCAACGGTCTTGCGCCGGTCAACTATGATCAGATCTCGCAGGCCATCGAGAAGGTCCGCATTGCCAACGATGAGCCTACGGGCATCTTCTGTAACCCGCAGGTCCACGGGATCTATTCAAGGCTGAAGAACACGCTTAACGATGCCATGCGCCCCGGTAGCGATGTAAGCACTTACTGGCCACCTCGCTACTCTACGGCGTTCACGGCCACGGAGACGCAGGGGACTAGCTCTCTGTGCAGCTCTGCTCCGGTCATGAACGCAATACGGCTTCCTGTCATACCTGCGACACGATTGGGCCTTCCCGTACAGCAACGTTGCCTGCCGCGTGGTTGGGATTCTGACCACCTAGCCCAAGTGTGGTGACGTTCCACGCGACTGCAAGCGTCATCACAACCAAAGAATCCCAGGGCCACAAACCCTGGGCTTCTTTGCGTCTCCTGCAATGAATCTAAAGGCCTGGGCCCTGGGGGGTAGGTACGGGGGAGACCCTGAAAGTGGCTGAGATTTCTACACAGCGGGTCTGAATCGGTGTGGGGGTCAGGTGGCGTTGGCCTGAGACTCTGCTGCCTTCGCGGCACGGCTCCGCACGAGATCCATCTCAACGGGAGTGAGACGGGAGAAGGTTGGACGCAAGTGCAGGACTACATAGCGGTCAATACTGAACGGGCATTCTTGCTCTGCCGCCAGAAGATCGACTATTACCGAGGGAAATAGGTATCTGCCGGTCACTGAGGTGATCTCAGCGAAATAGGTTCGGTCAGCCGGGCTTTATCTTCGCAGGCGAGAGCATCCGGGCAGACACGCGGACGAAGCGGGCTGGCCGGAGACGGGCGTGGGGCCCCGGTAGAAGAGGTCTCACCACAAGATCGTCTTCTGCCAGAAGGGCTCCACGTGATTGCCTATCGTGCCACGCTTGACGTCCCGAGGGAACTGGCGCAGTTTGTCGCGAGCCTGCTGCTGGCCGAGCGTCATCAGCGTGGCACGCCACGCGGCAGCCGGGCGTTGACCTGCTTCTGGGAGGCCGTGCTGGGGCTGCGGTGGTACCGCGACCGCACCTGCCCCGATGCGCTGGCCCGTGATCACGGCATCTCCCGGGCCACGGCCTACCGCTACCTGGACGAGGTGACTATGGTGCTCGCCGCGCAGGCCCCGGACCTGCACGAGGCACTGGAACGGGCTGAGGCTGAGGGCCTGCCGCACGTGATCCTGGACGGCAAGATCATCCCTGCTGACCGGTGCCGCGAGAAGACCATCAGCGTGAAAGGCAAGGTCATCGACCTGTGGTACTCCGGCAAGGCGCACGCGCACGGCGGGAACATCCAGGCAGTGATCGCCCCGGACGGGTTCCCGCTGTGGGTCTCGCCCGCCGAGCCGGGCTCGGTGCACGACATCACCGCCGCCCGCATCCACGCCCTGCCCGCCCTGTACCGCGCCGCCGCGGAGCTGCCCACGCTGGCCGATCCCGGCTATGACGGCGCCGGCATCGGCATCCGCATACCCGTCCGCCAGCCCGCTGACGGGCGGGAACTGGAGATCGATACGCGCACCCGCAAGGCCTGCAGCGCTCCCTGCGCTGCCTCGGGGAACGCGGGTTCGCCCTGCTCACCCAGCGGTGGCGCACCCTCCAGCACATCACCGCCAGCCCTAGCAGAATCGGCGACATCGCCCGCGCCGCTCTCGTCCTCACCCATTTCGAGCACGGCCATACCACATCAATTCGCCGAGATCAGCTCACTGCGCGCGCACCCTGATTATCGGGGCGTTCCGCCGTCGTGCTGTGCCGCTGAACTGACGGCTTGTTATAGATAGATCATCAGTATATACTACTGATATGACTAAGCCCGTTCTTCAGGAGCCGTCGTTCCTGATCTTGACCGCGCTTGCGGCTGGCCCGCAGCACGGGTACGGGATCATGACCGACGTGGCCAGTATTTCCGGCGACCGGATCAAGCTGCGGGCCGGGACGTTGTACGCAGCGCTGGACCGGCTGCGGTCCGATGGCATCATCGACGTCGATCGCGAGGAAGTCGTCGACGGCAGGCTGCGCCGGTACTACAAGCTCACCCAGACCGGGATCGCCGTGCTCGACGAAGAAGTCAGCCGGATGCGCGCCAACGTAAAGGTGGCCGCTAGGCGGCTGCGGACGCTCGCGGCCGGTGCGTCATGAGCGGCGTGCCCGTGCTGGAGCGGCGCTACCGTCGGCTGCTGACCTGGTTCCCGACCGAGCACCGCCGCGTGTATGGCGAGGAGATGATCGGCGTGCTGCTGGCTTCTGCCTCGGCCGGCCAGAGCCGGCCGGGCCGGGCCGAGATCCTCGACCTGGTCGGCGGCGGGCTGCGGGCCAGGCTCAGGCGGGTGCGGACCGGCGAGGGCAACCCGGCCTGGCGGGACGCCCTGGCAGTGTTCAGCGTGGTCGCGCCGGTCGTCTTGCTCGGCTGGCTGACAGCCAGTTACCTGGCCAATATCGAGCAGCAGGTGGGCGGCCCGCTGTCGTTCCCCCGCTACCAGGAGATTGTCTCCAGAACCAACTTTGCCCTGCTCACGGCACTGATCGCAGCCGGGGTCGCGGTCATGGCGCTGGCGGCCGGCCCGGCGCTAGCCCGCCGGCGCCAGGCCTGGGCCGTCGCGATGATCAGGGTGATCGCCGCAGCGGCGGGCGTGCTCGGGCTGGCCGAGGTGTACCGAGTCTTCGGCGCACCGGACAACGAGTTCACGCTCTACGTCTCGCTCATCGCGGTGCTGGAGGTCATTGCCCTGGTCGCATCGCAGGGGCCCGCGCGCGGCTGGCAGTTGTTGTCTCGCCGCGGCGTGGTCGTGCTGGCCTTGATCTCGGTCGCGGTGATAACCGTCTGCACAGCCGGCGCCGCCCGAACCGAGTACTGGAACGTCATCAACACCGTCCTCGACATCTCAGGCGGCGTCAGCGTGCTCGGCGTCGCGCTGACGCTGCGCTGGCCGGTCGGCAGCCGGCTCATGGTCCTGTGGGCCATTCCCGGCTATCAGTTCTTCGGCTTCGCGGCGGCCCAGTACTTGTTCACCAATCTCCAGTACGGCTCCTGGACTGCGTTCGAGGTTGACTTCAGGTTCGGGCCGACCGCGGTGATCGCCGTGCTCGTCGGGCTGGCGGGCTGGCGGTCTGGCCGTCGCGGCCGACGTCACGCACTGGACGCTTCAGACTGACCACTGGCAGGGCGGCTGATGGCTTCCGCCGACGGGTTCGCCCTGCTCACCCAGCGGTGGCCCACCCTCCAGCACATCACCGCCCGCCCCAGCAGAATCGGCGACATCGCCCGCGCCGCTCTCGTCCTCACCCATTTCGAGCACGGCTACACCACATCAATTCGCTGAGATCACCTCACTGTATGCCCAAGCATCACGCTGCCGTTCAGTTCGGCGCACCAGTCGTCGCCAGCACGCCAGAGGTAGTTGAGCCGATTCCTCTGTAGAAATGCCTCATACTGACGCTGTGTGCGCCGTTCATCCTGCTCGTTCACTTTCTCGTGCCACTTCCCTTCAGTTCTGGGAGATTTGCCGGCACATAGGCGCACTGGCCAGCGTCCCCGGCTCCGCATTTCTTACGCCAATGGGAAGGTGTCCTCATCCGCTGGCAGAAATCCCAGGCGGGTGACGCAACAGCGCCGGTCGGCGTAGGCCACTACGCCCCAATCGCGCATAAACGTGTTCCGGCCGCTGGTGTCCAGCGTCTCCCAGTGCTGGGCGACCGTGACGCGCGGCTCAACCGGCCGCAGTTCCGTGGTGTCCGGGGTGTGCGAGTCTGGCGACAGTAGCTCGGCCAGCCGCTTCTCAATCCTCAGCACGGAACGCTCAATGTCCTCGTCATATTCATCGTCAAGCTCAGAGCGTAGCCGCTCGGCCCGCCTCTCCAGCTTGATGATCTCGGCCGAATGGTCGTCACCGGGGATGAGTACCTTCTCCAGCAGCCACCGGCCCCCGGCCTCGGTCAGCAGATGCCCGGTTACCTCATCCTCCAGCTTGTCGATTCGGATGAGCGTCTTGCACGGCGAGTAGTTCGCGCAGATGTAGTAACCCTCATGGGACGCGCGCTGGTGGCGCATTCCCCTCAACGGGACATCATGCTCCGGGCATGGCTGGCCGTCACACTCAGCCGTGCAGGCAACCGAGCACTTGCGGCAGTAAGCGATACGCCAGAGCATGTGATTGCTTATCCCCGGTGCCCGTTTGTAAGCGCGTTCGGTAATAAGGGCCTGGAGTTCGCGGAAGCGGTCGTCAGACAATATCGGGTCATCAGTGAACCGTACGGGATCACCGTTGCGGTCACGGCGGATGACGGCAACGTTGTTCCGCTTCTGCATCTCTACGCCCATGAGGGAAGGCGACTTGAGAATGTGGCGGACACCCGTTGGCCGCCACGTCTTGCCCTGAGCGGACGGAATACCCTCAGCGATGAGCCATCGCACTATCTCATGGAAATTCTGGCCAGCGAAGAATGCGTTTACCATCCGCTTGCAAATCGTGCTCGTAACCGGATCTTGCACTAGGTGCCAGCCGGACGTGTGGACGGGATCAGGACAACGCCGGATGCCGTGGCATACGCACACCGGCATGTACCCGAACCGGCCGTGACCCCCACCCCACCGGCCCGCGTCCGCTATCCGCTTAGCGGCCCTGGCCCGCTTCTCGGCCACCTGCTCACGGTAGCGCTGGGCGTCGCGTACGCGGTCCTCCAGCGTCTGGCGGCCCCGGAGCGTACTGGTGTCGGTGCCGTCGCTCAGGTCAATGATGATTTTGCCGCGCTTCATAATGTCCTGGGCAAAGCCGAGGTAATCGAGCAGGTTGCGGCTGATCCGGTCCATGTCGCTGCCAATGATGCCGTCCCATGTCCCGATCTTCTCGGGGGTGAGGTACGGCCCGATACCGGGCCGCTCACGGATGGGGATAGCACCGGACACGTCCAGGTCTTCCACCTCAGTGAAAATCAGGACGGTACCCGGATGAGCGTCGGCATACTCCAGCGCGGCTTCACGCTGCGTCGCGGGGTTGTTGCTGGCGTCGGTGTCCCGGCTGAGCCGGATGGGAGCCAGCAGGCGCATCTGCCTAGTTTGTGCCTGGTCGCCCGCGTGGCGCGGGATTGAGCTTCGGCGTGTCTCGTTCACAGGGTCATGGCTAGCAGAGTTTTAGTATGCGTGACCTCGACCCGTCCGGCTGGACGTAGGTGTAGACCCCGGCGGACACCTCATGCACCTCGGGCCGTCCCGGAACGGTGATATCGCTGGACAGGCTGCTCATCAGGCTCCCTTCCGACGGCCCAACCTAGCGGCGTACCGCCGGCCACCCGGTGCGTGACACTCCGGACGGCCGGGGCCGTACACCGGGGCTTTGACAGCTGTCGTTTTATCTGACTACCGTCGTTCATCTCTACGTCAACACACTGCCGGGTGACCGGAGCGGGAGCGCGCATGCACCGGACACCTGAGGTTTCGCGTCCTGCCTGGCTGAAGGCGCTGCCCGGGCACGGCGACGGGGTACGCCGGTCGCCCGTCGAGATCGTGGCCAACATGGCCTCGTACGTGACCAGGACGCCGGCCGCGGACCGGTCCGGGCTGCGCGGTGGCTGGTTCGGCCGGTGGACCGACGGGGTCGTGGTCATGCGCGGCGATTGCGTCGCGTTCGCCAGCCACTGGCAGCTGCACAACTGCCGGGTCCTCACCGAGTCCGGGCCGCTCTGGGTCGTGCTCGGTGACTCGACGGCCCAGGGCCTCGGCGCGCCCAGCCCCGAGAGCGGGTACGTCGGCCAGGTGCTGGCCGAGCTCCACCAGCGGACCGGGCAGCGGTGGCGCGTGCTGAACCTGTCCACGTCTGGCGCGCTCATCCGGGACGTCCTGCAGTACCAGCTGCCCCGGCTGCCCGCCGCGCCGGAGCTGGTGACCTGCGGGATCGGCGTCAACGACATCCTGTACACCGCGCCGTCCCGGCTGTTCGCCGACCTGCGCGCGCTGCTGGCCGCCCTGCCCGACCAGACCGTCGTCCTGGACCTCCCGGTGCCCGGCGGGTTGTGGGGTGTCCTCGGCTGGTTCAGCGTGCCCTACGTGGCGCGGATCAACCGGGCCATCCACCGGGCCGCCGGCGCGCGCGGCCTGCCGGTGGCCGAGATCTCCGCGCACTTCCGGCCACCCTGGGGCGGGAAGTTCGCGTCGGACTACTTTCACCCCAGCCAGGCCGGTTACCGTGACTGGACCCGGGCGCTGCTGGCCGCGCTCCCGTCCGCCGCCCGCTGGCGGGACCCGCTGCCCGCCCGCTGAGCGCGAGCCGTATCGCCGCCCATTGTTTGCGAAGTTGTCACGCTGAGTTACAGATCCGGGAGCCTGGCGACGTCAGGATCAGGGTGTGAGGGTCGTGCGGCTCGCCAACTACGTGGCTCCCGCGTCGGGTGGTCTCCGCACCTCGCTCCGTGAACTGGGCACCGGTTACCTGGCCGCCG
Source organism: Actinomycetes bacterium (assembly GCA_025964635.1). GTDB lineage: Bacteria > Actinomycetota > Actinomycetes > Streptosporangiales > Streptosporangiaceae > RYN-230. The sequence goes on from JAOPYP010000367.1 coordinate 20,809, forward strand.
GGCACGATCCGGTGCTCGTCATCCCCGGCCCCGAGCCGGGGCGGCGCCACACGGAGCAGGGACTGATCGTCACCGTGCCCGGGTGCCCGGTGCCCGCCACCGGCGGGTACCGGGCCATCCTCACCCGCCGGCCGCTGCGGCGCCTGCTCGACCAGCTGGAGCCCGGCCGGCTCGAGGTGTCCGACCGCACCACGCTGCGCTGGACCGGCGCCTGGGCCCGGGCCCGGGGGGTCCGGTCCATGATGGTGTCGCACGACAGCCTGGCCGGGCTGATGACGATGTTCAGCCCGCCCGGGGTGCCCGCGGCCCGGCTCGCGGACCGCTTCAACCGCCGCACGGCCGCCTCGTATGACGTAGTGGTCTGCACCACCGCGTGGGCCGCGGCGGAGTTCCGCCGGCTGGGCGTGCCAAACCTGATCCAGGTGCCGCTCGGCGTCGATCTGGCCGGCTTCCACCCCGAACGCCGCGACGAGGGCCTGCGGGCCCGGCTCGCCCCTGGCGGCCAGGCCCTGCTGGTGCACTGCAGCCGGCTGTCGCCGGAAAAGCGCCCGCAGCGGGCCATCGGGGCCCTGGCCGAGCTGCGCCGCCGCGGCGTGCCCGCGGCGCTGGTGGTCGCGGGGGACGGGCCACAGCGCCGGGCGCTTCAGGCCCAGGCCCGTGGCCTGCCCGTCCGGTTCCTGCGGCACATCTCCGATCGGGGGCTGCTGGCCCGCCTCCTCGCCACCGCCGACGTGGTGATCGCGCCGGGACCGGTGGAGACGTTCGGGCTTTCCGCCCTCGAGGCGCTGGCCAGCGGCACGCCCGTCGTGGTCAGCAGCCGCAGTGCGCTGCCCGAGATCGTCGGGCCGGCCGGCCTGACCACGGAGGACGACGATGCGTCCTGCGCCGGCGCGGTCCAGCGCGTGCTGGCCTGGGACGTGACCGGGCGCCGGAGGCTGGCCCGCCGGCAGGCTGAGCGGTTCGACTGGCCGACCGCGGTGCAGGGCTTCCTGCACGCGCACGGGCTGGCCGCCGGGGACGGCCACCCGGCCGCGGCCGTCACCGGGACCCCGGGCCGGGGCGGGAACCCGCGATGACCAGCACGTCCGAGGCGGGTCCCCGGGACGGGGCGCCGGGCCCGGTGATGCGCTTCGCGGCCCTGGGTGATTCGGTCACGCTCGGGATCGGGGACCAGATGCCGCACGGTGGCTGGCGTGGCTGGGCCGCCCTGCTGGCCGGCTCGCTGGCTCCGCCGGATCAGGTGGAGCTGTGCAACCTGGCCCGCAGCGGTGCCCTGGTCCGGGACGTGGCCAGTGAGCAGCTGCCCCTGGCACTCTCGGTCCGCCCGGCCGTGGCCTCGGTGCTGGTCGGGGTCAACGACACGCTGCGCGGGAAGTTCGACCCCGGCGCGATCGCCGCGGATCTGGAGAACATCGTCGGCGCGCTGCAGCGCGCCGGGACGGTCGTGCTCACCGCGAGCCTGCCTGACCCGGGCCTGCTGCTGCGGATCCCGGCCTCGGTCCGCCGGCCACTGGCCCGGCGCGCCCACGAGATCAACGCGGCCCTGGGCCACCTCGCGGTGCGCTATGACCTCGTCCACGTCGACCTCGCGGCCTGTCCCGAGATCTACGACAAGCGCATGTGGGGGGTGGACCGGCTGCACCCCAGCGAGCGCGGGCACCGGATGCTGGCCGGAATGTTCGCGGCCCGGCTGGCCGAGCGGGGCATGCCGCCCCTCGCCCCGCCCGATCCCGAGCCGGCCAACCCCGAGCCGAGCGCCTGGCGGCAGGCCCACTGGATGGCCACCAAGGGGACCGGCTGGATGGTCAGGCGGTCCCGGGACCTGCTGCCCGGGCTGCTCCAGCTGGCGCTGGCCGAATGGTGGCACGGCCCGCGCGGGCACGCCCCCGGCCCCGGCGCGGGCCTGAACGCGGGCCTGAACGCGGGCCCGGACCAAGACAGGGGACATGGCTGACATGACCGATCCAGGACCTCCCCAGCTCAGCCCGCCCCTTGCGGTCGCCTGTCCCGGGCCCGCCGGCTACACCGAGCTGCGCCGCCGGATCCGTGAGGAAGGCCTGATGGACCGGCGGCCGCGTTATTACGCCATCAAGATCGCTGTCGTGGCGGTCCTGCTCGGCGGGGGCTGGGCGGCCTTCTTCGCGCTCGGCGACTCCTGGTACCAGTTGCTGGTCGCGGTGTACCTGGCGGCGGTGTTCGGGCAGGTCGCCTTCCTCGGCCACGAGGCCGGGCACCGGCAGATCTTCCGATCCCGCCGCGGGAACGACCTGGTCGGCCTGGTGTACGGCAACCTGCTGATCGGCCTGAGCTTCGGCTGGTGGACCGGGAAGCACAACCGGCACCACGCCTACCCCAACCAGGAGGGCAGGGACCCCGACATCACTATCGGGGCGCTGGCCTTCACCCGGGACCAGGCACGCGGGCGGCGGGGAGTGACCCGGGTGCTGGCCCGGTACCAGGCCTACCTGTTCTTCCCCCTGCTGCTGCTCGAGGCGGTGAGCATGCACGTCATCAGCATCCGCGCGGTGCTGAAGGGGCCGGTCTGCCGCTGGCGGCTGGAAGGCCTGCTGCTCCTGGTGCATGCGGCCGCCTATCTCACGGCCGTCCTGCTCGTCCTGTCCTGGCCCCGGGCCCTCGCCTTCCTCGCCGTCCAGCAGGGCCTGTTCGGCCTGTACCTGGGCTGCGCGTTCGCCCCCAACCACAAGGGCATGCCGGTGCTGAGCGAGGAGGACAACCTGGACTTCCTGCGCCGCCAGGTGCTGACCTCGCGCAACGTCAGCGGCGGGCGCCTGACCGAGACCATGCTCGGCGGGCTCAACTACCAGATCGAGCACCACCTGTTCCCGGCCATGCCCCGGCCCGCCCTGCGCCGCTGCCGGCTCCTGGTCCGGGCCTTCTGCGCCCAGACCGGCCTGCTGTACTGCGAGAAAGGCCTGGTCAGCTCCTATTCTGAGGTGCTGCGTCATCTTCATGCGGCCGGGCGGTGAGCGCTGGCCGCGGGTCGGCTGCGGCCCCTCCCTGTCCCGGCTCCCCGCCCGGGCCCGGGGAGTCCCGGAACACCAGCCAGCGCATCGCCGAGTACATGTAGACGCACTCCGACGCGGCCGCGGCCAGCCGGGCCAGCCGGTAGTCCAGGCCCAGCGCGGCCAGCCCGGTGCTCACGCCGAGGATCAGGGCCAGGTAGTTCACCGTCACCACCGCGGCGTACACGGTCAGCTGCGGCCCGACCGCGCCGTGCGAGCGGAAGTTGAGGGCCCGGTTGAGCACGTAGCCCAGGCCCGACGCCACGACGTAGGCCGCGGTGATGCCGGCCGGCAGCGGCCACCTCAGCCCGCCGTGAAGCGCGGTGAGCAGGGCCAGGTCCATGGTGAACGTGACCGAGCTGATGACCGCGAAACCGAGCAGGCGCGGGGACACCACGCGGTTCAGGCGCAGCGGCAGCCGGCCCGCGATAGCCGCCATCACGGCGGTGAAGCGGGCCCCGCGCTCCCGCCCCGTCGCAGACACGAGCGTCAGCCTGTCAACCCCGGGTGACGGGCGGGCGGCCTCCGGCTGGCGATCTGGCCAACTGTCAGCGCGCGGGCGGCCGGGCCGGCCGCCCGCGGTGACCGGCCGGCTGGCGGCCCGGAGACCGTCAGGGCTGGCCGGCGTCGACGCTGACCCCGCTGGGCCCGACCCGGACCGGCAGGGGCTCGGGCTGGTCCGCGGCCTTCCCGGGCCGCAGCCGCGCGGGGAAGGGCCGGACCGGCAGCGAGATGGCCGCCTCCAGGGTGGCCAGGCGGCGCAGGAACGCGAAGATGAACCAGGTGGGCGACCACAGGATGCTGCGCCAGTATCCGTACTTGACCGCGTACGGCACGCTCACCGCCAGCCCGATCCCGCCACCGGCGATGTACAGCAGCGCGAACGTCGCCACGTTCTGCCGGTAGGTCGGGCTGGTGAGCACGAGTTCGAGCAGGAAGATGGGGGCGACCAGGCCGGCCTGGATGGAGAACCAGGAGAAGCCGCGGCGCAGGGTCCAGAACCAGACGCGGGGGCCGGCTGACCCGGCGCGCAGCGGCACGTGCCGCGCGTACACGTGG
>JAOPYP010000050.1 GCA_025964635.1 Actinomycetes bacterium
GGGGACCAGCCACCGCCGCGGGACCAGCCACCGCCGGGGAACCAGCCTCCGCGGGCGGCCCGGCTGCCGCAGGGCCAGCCATGGCCGGGCCGGCCACCGCACCCGGGCCCGCCCCAGCCCCGTCCCCGCTCCCGCCGAACGCCCCGCTGAGCGTCTTGAGCGCCGTGGTCACCTCACTCGGGATCACCCAGAACGTGTTCCCCTGGGCCTGCGCCAGCTGCGGCAGCGTCTGCAGGTACTGGTACGCGAGCACCTTGGGGTCGGCGTCGCCGTCGTGCACGGCCTGGAACACGGTGCCGATCGCCTGGGCCTGGCCTTCGGCCCGGAGGATCTGGCCCTGCCGTTCGCCTTCGGCGCGCAGGATACTGCTCTGCTTCTCGCCCTCGGCGGTGAGGATCTTGGACTGGCGGACGCCCTCGGCGGTGAGCACGGCGGCCCGCTTCTCGCGTTCGGCCCGCATCTGCTTCTCCATCGCGTCGATGACGCTCTTGGGCGGGTCGATGGCCTTGATCTCCACCCGGGTGACCCGGAGCCCCCACTTGCCCGAGGCGTCGTCGAGCACGCCGCGCAGCCGCGTGTTGATCTGGTCGCGGGAGGTCAGCGTCTGCTCCAGGTCCATGTTGCCGATCACGCTGCGCAGCATGGTCGCGGTGATCTGCTCGATGGCCTGGATGTAGTTGACGATCTCGTAGTCCGCCGCCCGGGGGTCGGTGACCTGGAAGAACAGCACCGTGTCGATGCTGACCACCAGATTGTCCTCGGTGATCACCGGCTGCCCCCTGAACGCCACCACCTGCTCCCGCAGGTCGATGAGGGGCTTGACCCGGTCCACGAACGGGAGGATGAAGTTCATCCCGGGTTCGAGGGTCTTGCGGTACCGGCCGAACCGCTCGACGTTCCGGGCCCGCGCCTGGGGCACGATCCGGACGGTTTTACCTACCGCGAGGACGATCAGGATGACCGCGATCAGGGCGGCGACGAGCCCAGCTATTGCCATGTCTACTCCCGCGGATGCACAAGTGCGGTGGCGCCCTCGATCGCGAAGACGTCGACGGTCGAGCCCACGGGGATGACCTGGGACTCGCTGTAGGGGCGGGCGGACCAGAGTTCGCCGCCGATGCGGACCTGCCCGCCGTCGTCGGTGATTTCCGCGACGACCTTGGCGGAGCGCCCGACGAGGGCCGAGGTCCCGGTGCGCAGCAACGGCGGCTGCTTGATGTGCCGCATCGCGATGGGGCGGATCACGCCGAGCCCGGCCGCCGTGGCCACGGCGAACGCGGCCACCTGGAAAGGCACGCCCGCACCGACGGCACCGACCACGGCGGCCACCGCCGCGCCGGCCGCGATCAGCCCGAACGCCAGCGTGGTCGTCATAACCTCGGCCACCCCCAGCGCCGCGGCGAGGACCAGCCAGACAATCCACGACCCCATGGTTACTCCCGGGAGCGGGAGCGGCGACGTGCGCGGCATGCGCACGGACCAGCCGCCCGGCCCTCCAACTCGACAGTAACCCCGCCGCGGCCCCACCGCGAGCGACCGCAGGTCCTCTCCCGCCCGTAAACCCCTTTAAATCGCCGCAACGAAAACCTCACTGCCCATCCGCCGCCGCCCCAGCCGGCGCCGGGCCCGCTGGTCACCGGCACCCGCCGCCGGGGGCTGATCGTTCCCATCGGGGCCGGGAGCGGGAATTATGGTGCCATCCAACGTCGGAGGAATGTGTCATGACCAGTCCAGCCCCGCTGTCCTACAGTCACGGAACTTCGCCGCTCCCGCTGCTCGGCGAGACCATCGGCGCCAACCTGAGGCGTGTCGCGGCCGCGCACGGCAGCCGGGAAGCGCTGGTCGATGTGCCCTCCGGACGGCGCTGGACCTATGCGGAGTTCGACGCGGACACCGACACGCTGGCCCGGGGCCTGATCGCGGCCGGGATCAAGGCGGGTGACCGGGTGGGTATCTGGGCGCCGAACTGCCCGGAGTGGGTGCTGCTGCAGTACGCCACGGCCAAGGCCGGCGTGATCCTGGTCAACATCAACCCGGCCTATCGCAGCCACGAGCTGGGCTACGTGCTGCGCCAGTCCGGGGTGCGGCTGCTGGTCAGCGCGGAGTCGTTCAAGGCCAGCAACTACCGGGGCATGGTCGAGGAGGCGAGCGGGGATCTCCCCGACCTCCAGCGGGTGATCTACCTGGGCACGGTGGACTGGGATGAGCTCTTCGTGGTGGGCGCCATGCCGGTGGCCGGCGGGGAGGACGAGCTGGCCGAGCGGGAGGCGGTGCTGGGCTTCGACGACCCGATCAATATCCAGTACACCAGCGGCACCACCGGGTTCCCGAAGGGCGCGACGCTGTCGCACCACAACATCCTGAACAACGGGTTCTTCATCGGGGAGGGCTGCCGCTACACCGAGGCGGACCGGGTCTGCATCCCGGTGCCCTTCTATCACTGCTTCGGGATGGTGCTGGGCAACCTGGCCTGCACCACGCACGGGGCGGCGATCATCATTCCCTCCCCGGGGTTCGATCCCGCCGCGAGCCTGCGGGCCGTCACGGCCGAGAAGTGCACCTCGCTGTACGGCGTGCCGACCATGTTCATCGCCGAGCTGGCGCTGCCCGATTTCCCGGCCTATGACCTGTCCACGCTCCGGACCGGGATCATGGCCGGGTCGCCGTGCCCGGTGGAGGTGATGAAGCGGGTGGTCAGCGAGATGCACATGACCGAGGTGACGATCTGCTACGGGATGACCGAAACGTCCCCGGTGTCCGCGCAAACCACGGCCGACGACGACATGGAGCGCCGGGTGTCCACGGTGGGCCGGGTGCACCCGCACGTCGAGGTCAAGGTCGTGGACCCGGAGACCGGGCTGGTCGTGCCCCGCGGGGTCACCGGGGAGATGTGCACCCGGGGCTACCCGGTGATGCTCGGCTACTGGGCTGATCCCGAGCAGACCGCGGCCGTGATCGACCAGGCGCGCTGGATGCACACCGGCGACCTGGCCGTGATCGACGAGGCCGGGTACCTGAACATCGTCGGCCGGATCAAGGACATGATCATCCGGGGCGGCGAGAACGTCTACCCCCGGGAGATCGAGGAGTTCCTGTACGGCCACCCGGCGATCGAGGACGTGCAGGTGATCGGGGTGCCCGACCTCCGGTACGGCGAGGAGATCTGCGCCTGGGTCAAGCTGCGGCCCGGTCAGGCCCTGACCGAGGAGGAGCTGCGGGAGTACTGCCGGGGCCAGATCGCGCACTACAAGATCCCGCGGTACCTGCGGATCACCGGCGATTTCCCGATGACCGTGACCGGCAAGGTCCAGAAGTTCAAGATGCGCGAGACGTCCATCACCGAACTGGGCCTCGAAGACGCCGCCAGCACCACCACGGCCTGACCCGGGGAGGCACGGCAGCCCTCCCCGCTCGTGATCAACCGATTGGTGTCGCCGGGACGACACCAATCGGCTGATCATTTCCTCCGGGCCAGACTGATGGGGCTGGAGTGGCTGGTTAGCTGACGCGGCGGCGGCGGGCCGGATCGGTGAGGGACGGGGGCTCGTAGCCGCGGTCCGGGGGGTTGAGGTTGGTGCCGGGCGGCACGATCTCGTCGATCCGGTCCAGTATGTCCGGGCTGAGCACGACGTCGGCCGCGGCGAGCTGGCTCTCCAGCTGCTCCATGGTGCGCGGCCCGATGATCGCCGCGGTGATGGCCGGGTGGGCCAGCACGAAGGCGATCGCCAGCTGGATCAGGGTCAGCCCGACCTCCTCGGCCAGCACCGCGAGCTGCTCGGCCGCCTCCAGCTTCGCCTGGTTGCCGGGCAGGCTCATGTCGTACCGCTGCGGTATCCGCTCCGCCCGGCGGCTGACCGGGAAGTCGGCGCCTTTACGGTACCGGCCGGTGAGCCAGCCGCCCGCGAGCGGGCTCCATGCGATGACGCCCATCCCGTACCGCTCGCAGACCGGCAGGACCTCGGTCTCGATCTCGCGGACCAGGATCGAGTAGGGCGGCTGCTCACAGACGAACCGCTCCCGGCCGCGGCGCTCCGCGGTCCACTGGGCCTCGACGATCTGGGCGGGCGGGAAGGTGGAACTGCCCGCGTAGCAGATCTTCCCGGCCCGGATCAGGTCGGTGAGCGCACCCAGGGTCTCGTCGATGTCCGTGTCGGGGTCGGGCCGGTGGATCTGGTACAGGTCGATGTAGTCGGTGCCGAGCCGGCGCAGGCTGTTCTCGCACTCGCGGATCAGCCAGCGGCGGGAGTTGCCGCGCTCGTTGGGGTCCTGGCCCATGGGGCCGTGCGCCTTGGTAGCCAGGACGATGTCCTCGCGCCGGGTGCCGGCCAGCGCTTTGGCCACGATCTCCTCGGATTCTCCCGCCGAGTAGACGTCTGCCGTGTCGATGAAGTTGATCCCCGCATCGAGGGCCCGGCGGATGATCCGCACCGAATCGTCGTGGTCAGGATTGCCCCAGGCGCCGAACATCATCGCCCCGAGGCAGAGCGGGCTTACCTTGACTCCAGTGTGACCGAGTACGCGAAGTTCCATTTACCCAACCCTAGACGGCGCCCGCGCCGCCGCCGTAACCACCCGCGCCGCTCAATGACCCGCTGCGCCCGCGCCGCCGCCCGGCCCGTGGGCCCGGACGCGGAAAGACCCGTCCGCCCGGGGCACGTGTGGCCGGGCCGTCGCTGGGGAGAGAGAGGATCGCCTGGGGCAGGTGATTACCTTCTGGCCCCGGTCCGCCACGCTCAGACGGCGGTGCGAGGCTGGCGGGAGGAGCACCGCGGGTCCAGCACGCTGGCCGGCGTGATGCTGGTCGGGAGCAGGACACGGCCCAGCACGCCGGGCCGACGTCAGGCAGGCGGGGAAGAGGAGGGCGCGGCCCAGCACCGCTGGGCCGCGCGTGGCTGGCGGGAAACGCCCGGCCAGCCCAGTCTGACCGGGAGGATGATGCCGTGCCCCGCGGAGATCCGCTCAG
>JAOPYP010000387.1 GCA_025964635.1 Actinomycetes bacterium
CGCTTTTCCCGTTATGCCCTTTTTGTTACCAAGAGCGACATAGGGATGGCAACAGGCTACAGGGCATCCCGTTCACGGTGAAGGCGCCGGCGCGGCGCCGCCGCTGGCCCGGGTGCCCGGAAAGCCCACCGGCCGGCGACGTCCTGCAGCCGTTCTCGGTGACCAGAGGCTGGTCATCCGCCGCTCGGCTGGACCGCGCCGATCGGGTAGGTGACGCCGGTCAGGCGCTCGGACTCCTGCCACAGCCGGCGGGCCACCGCTGTGTCGTGAGAACGCGCGGAGGACTCCACCCGGACCGGGTAGCCGGTGAACTGGGCCCGGCCGGGCGGGCCGTAGTAGTCCCCGCCGCGCGTGTCCGGGTCGGTCGCGGCGCGGACCGTGGCCAGTGCGCCGACCCGCGGGCTCTGCATCAGCCACCAGGTGAGCGCGCTCAGCCGGGGGCTCATCGCGATCCGGGCGGCGCGGGACATGTCCCGGCCGAACTCGGTGCGGGCGTTGCCGGGATGGGCGGCCACCGCGATCGTGGCGGCCCCGGCTGCGGCCAGCCGGGCCTGCAATTCGCAGGTGAACAGCAGGTTGGCCAGCTTGGACTGGAAGTACGCCGGCTGGAAGCGGTAACCCTGCTCAGCCTGGAGATCATCAAAATTGATCACCCCCCGCCGGTGCCCGATGCTGCTGACCGTCACGACCCGCGATCCGGGCACCGGCAGCAGCCGGTCCAGCACCAGCCCGGTCAGCGCGAACGGGCCGAGATGGTTGGTGGCCAGGGTGCGCTCGAAGCCGTCCTCGGTGCGCTGGTAGCGCGGGTTCACCCCGCCCGCGTTGTTGATGAGCAGGTCGATCACCGGGTAGGAGGCCCGGAGCTGGTCCGCGGCCTCCCGCACCGACGCGAGTGAGGCCAGGTCGAGATGGACCAGGTCGACCCGGGCCCCGGGGGCCGTGACCCGGATCCGGGCGGCGGCGGCCGCACCGCGGGCCGGGTCGCGGCAGGCGAGCACGATAGCGGCGCCGGCCTGGGCCAGCACCCGGGCCGCCTCGAAGCCGAGCCCGGTGTTGCCGCCGGTGATCACCACGGTCCGGCCCTGCTGGCCCGGCACACTGCCTTCAGTCCACCGATTCATGATGCCTTCCTCCCTCATCGGCCCCATCTCCCTCATATGTCCCAAGCCCGGCCCAGGGATCCGCAATTCATGTCGCTGTGCTCCCAGCACGAGGGGCCCGGGGCGGGGGTCTGCGGCCGGGCCGCCGCACCGTAGACCGTGAGGCCGCCGCATGGATGCCGCATTGAGGCTGTTCTGACGACTTCGCTGTCACATCCGCGCTCGGCTTCGGCCGGGGTGGCGGCGATGTCCCGGCTATAATCGGGATACCTGTCCCGCTTCTTTGGAAGATACGGGACGGACGTCCCGTTTGTCAACGGGCCGGTGGGGTGACCAGTGTGCTCAGCACGGGAGGTGACGCATGACGGCGGATGCCCGGGGGGGACCGAGACGGCAGTTGCGGGCGGACGCGCGGCGGAACCGGGCCCGGGTCCTGGCCGTGGCCGCCGGGGTGTTCGCGGCCGAGGGCCTGTCCGTGCCCGTGCACGAGATCGCCCGCCGGGCCGGGGTGGGCACCGGGACCGTCAGCCGTCACTTCCCCACCAAGGAGGACCTGTTCGCGGCGATCCTGCTGGAGCGGATGGAGTACCTCACCCAGCAGGCCGACGAGCTGGCGGCCACCCGGCCCGCGGGTGACGCGTTCTTCGGATTCTTCGCGCTGGTGGCCGGGGAAGGGGTAGCGAACCGGGGACTGGCCGAGGCGCTGGCCGGGGCGGGCTACGACCTGGAGGGAGCCGGGGTCCAGGCCGGGTTCGATGTGCCGGGCCGGCTCCGCGCCCTGCTGGAGCGGGCGCAGCAGGCCGGGGACGTCCGCCGGGACGTCGGCTATCTGGACGTGAAGGCGCTGCTCGCCGCCTGCCTGGCCCGGGACGCCGCGGATGCCGCCGCGCTGCACCCGGTCATCACGGTGATCTGCGAGGGGTTGCGGCCCCAGGCCGGGTAGTCCTTCCGGCGGGCGTCAGGAGTTCTGGGCCGCCAGACGTCGCAGCGCCTCCCGGGCCACCGCTGGGTCGGTGGTGGCCCAGAATGGGGGCAGCGACGCGCGCAGGAAGCCGCCGTACCGCGCGGTGGCCAGCCGCGGATCGAGGATCGCCACCATGCCCCGGTCGTCCATGGTGCGCAGCAGCCGCCCCGCGCCCTGGGCCAGCAGCAGCGCGGCGTGCGAGACCGCGATGGCCATGAAGCCGTTGCCGCCGCGGGCCGCCACCACCCGCTGCCGGGCGGAGGCCAGCGGGTCGTCCGGTCGCGGGAAGGGGATCCGGTCGATGACCACCAGTTGCAGTGCCGGTCCCGGGACGTCGACGCCCTGCCACAGGGACAGCGTGCCGAACAGGCAGCTCGCCTCGTCCTCGGCGAACTGCCGGACGAGCTGGCCAGTGGCGTCGTCACCCTGGCAGAACAGCGGCACGCTGAGCGCGCCGCGGAGCTCCAGCGCGGCCTGCCGGGCCGCCCGCATGGACGAGAACAGGCCGAGAGTGCGGCCCCCCGACGCGGTGATCAGCTCGCTCAGCTCGGTCAGGTAGGCCGGCGGGAGCCCGTCCCGGCCCGGCGGGGGCAGGTGCCGGGCCACGTACAGGATGCCGCGGCGGGGATGGTCGAAGGGCGAGCCGACGTCCAGGCCGGACCAGGCCAGCCCGTGCCGCGGCTCCTCCCGCCGCGGCTCCTCCCGCCGCGCCTCCTCAGGATCGTGTGCCGGCGGGCCGGCCCCGGCCGCCTCGGCGTCCGCAGCGCCGGCCACCGCAGCCGGGGCTTGCCCGGCGCCGGATTCCCCCGGGCCCTCCTCCGCTGGGCCTGCCTCCGCCGGGGCGCCCCCAGCCGCTTCCGTGCTGGCCGCTCCCGGATCGGGCGGCTCGGCACCGGGCGGCGGCAGCCCCCACTGCCGGGCCAGCGGCTCGAACGAGCCGCCAAGGGCCAGCGTGGCCGAGGTCAGCACCACGGTCTGATGGCGGAACAGCCGCTCGGCGAGCAGCGCGCCGACCTGTAGCGGGGCGACCCGGAGGGTGGCGGGGTGGCGCGGATCCTCGACCACCGGCCGGTCCATCCAGACCACGTCGGTCCGGGACGTGAGGTCGGGGACGTACGAGGCCAGGATCCGGTCCGCGGTGCCCACCAGGTCGTCCAGGGCGGCCAGCGCCGAGCGGGTCGCGGCCTGCTGCTCGGCGGGCTCCTCCTCGCCGGCCTGCCTGGCGCTCGAGCGGATCTCCGTGGCGCAGCCCGCGGCGGCGTCCCTGACCAGGGCCAGCGCGCTGGCCAGATCCTGATCCAGGAAGTCGAGGCGGCCGTCCCGGGACTCGGTGAAGGCCCGGGCCGCGGCCTCACCGGCCTCCCGCAGCCGTCCCGCCGCGTCCGCGGACAGTAGCCGCCCGACCCGCCGGGCCGCCGCGTCCACCCCGGTCGCGGACAGTTCACCGCTCGCGGCGCTGGTCACCCGGTTCACCAGGTCGTGGGCCTCGTCGATGATGACGACGTCGTGCTCGGGCAGGACCGGGAACGATTCCAGCGCGTTGATGGCCAGTAGCGCGTGGTTGGTGACCACGATGCTGGCTTTGGCCGCGGTCAGCCGGGCCTGCTCCGCGTAGCATTCGCGGCCGAAGGGGCAGCGCTGGGCGCCGAGGCATTCCCGGGCGCTGACCGACACCTGGCGCCAGGCCCGGTCCTCCACGCCGGGCACGAGCTCGTCACGGTCGCCGGTGCTGGTCTCGCCCGCCCACTCATGCAGCCGCTCGACCTGCTGGCCCACCGCAGAGGTGGAACCCCGGTCGAAGAGCACATCGCGGGGATCCTCGGGCGCCCCCGACTTCAGCCGGTGCAGGCAGAGATAGTTGCGGCGGCCCTTGAGGATGGCGAAGGCCGGTTCCCGGCCCAGCAGCGGCTTGAGCGTCTCGGCCAGCCGCGGCAGGTCCCGGTCGATCAGCTGGCGCTGCAGGGCGATCGTGGCGGTCGCGACCACCACGGCGTTGCCGCTGGCCAGCGCGTGGGCGACGGCCGGCACCAGGTAGGCCAGTGACTTGCCGGTCCCGGTGCCCGCCTGGACCGCGAGGTGCTCACCGGACCGGAGGGACCGCTCGACCGCCTCGGCCATCTCGACCTGCCCGGGCCGCTCGGCCCCGCCGATCCCGGCCACCGCCGCGGCCAGCAGGTCGGGGACCGGGGGCAGGGCCGGGGTCTCAGCCTGGCTGGGCGCGAGTTTCTGGCCGGGGGTCACGTCCCGAAACGCTACCGTGCGAGGGCGACAGCCGCCGCACGGTAGTGCCCCGGTATCAGCGGTAGGGCAGGAAGCAGATGCCGGAGTGCCCGCTCACCCCGCCGCAGGTCTCGCTGCCGCCCAGGTTGTCGCTGGCCACCCACAGCCCGGCCCTCGTGACCAGCATGTCGTCGGCACCCAGGCCACGCGCCCGGCTGTAGAAACCCGCGGACCCCCCGGAGTTGGTGTACAGCGCCCCGTTCGCCGGGCTGACGCCCTCCATGCCGGGCGCGTTATACCCGCCGGTGCCGAGCGTGTTACACGCGTTGGGGTTCATCGCATAGCGCTCGTGGCCGCCGAAGTAGGCGGCATGGCTGTCGGCCGCGACCGAGTACAGCGAGTCACAGCCGGTGTAGTTGATCCATTTGTGCCCGACCGGGGCATGGGTCGCCGGGTATGCCAGCGCGGCGTCGCATGGCCCGGAACGCGCTCCCTGCGAGCTGCCGCCAACCACGTGAAAGCCGGTGGTGGCCACGTACACGGTGGAGTCGTCCGGCGACCAGGCCGCCGCGCGGGCCCAGAACGACTCGGTGCACGCGACGTTGAAGTCCCCTGAGGTCCAGGCGGTCACGCTCGCCCGGGAGCCGCCGACGTTCAGCATGAAGATCTGGTGGCGCGGGACGCCCCCGGCCGAGCTGAACACGCCTTCGACGAGGTCGAAGGTGCCGCCGTGGCTGAGCTGCTGGTTGTAAACCTGGCTGCCTGCGATGGACAGGTTCAGGAACCCGTCGCCCCGGCCGGTGGACGGGCTCAGGCTGGCCATGCGCGCGGGCTTGGCGCCGTTGACGGACGTGAAGGTGCCGCCCACCAGCAGATGGCCCCGGACCGCGGCGAGGGTATCGACCCGGCCGTTGGCGCTGTGCGCGAACCCCGTGTTCACGTTGCCCGTGCGGGTGCTGATCTCCGCGATGTTCCTCACGCTGGTGCCGTTGACCCGGATGAAATTGCCGCCGATGTAGGCGTTCGCGCAGTTCCCGCCGGCGAAGGCGATGGAGTTGACCGCGGCCGCGCCGTCCTGGTCGGTCTTCGTGCTGCCGACCACCCTGGGGGCCCAGGACGTGACCCGGTACGGGCTGCTCGCGCTGAAGCTGACGATGTCCGTGCGGGAGTAGGTGATGCTGCGCCGCTTGATCGAGCTGAAGGTGCCCACGGCGTACATGGTGCCGCCGCACTGGACGAGCTGGCGGATCTGGTTCCGGGGGCTGGACCTGGCGGGCAGGCGGGGCGTGTTGCTGGCGGGCCGGGCCGACGCGACTCCCGCAGGCGGCGGCTGGCCGCCGGTCCCGGCTTGCGCCGCGGGGATGCTGAGCGCCAGCGGCGCTCCGGCGGCCACGGCCACCGCCACGGCCATGAGAAATTTGCGCACAATTAACCCCCCTGGTACATGATCGCCCAGCGTAACCCGTCTGCCCCCCAATCGCCCGGGGGACCGGCGACCGGATTCCCCTCCCGGGCCGCCTGCCACGACGGCCTCATGACGGACGCGCACTCACCGACGCAAGCCTTCCGGGACGCCCGGGACCTGCTGCTGCGCCACCGCGAGGACTACCCGGCCGCGCTGGCCGAGTTCTCCTGGCCGCGGCTCGATGAGTTCAACTGGGCCCTGGACTGGTTCGACGTGATCGCCGCCGGGCACCCCGGCCGGGACGCGCTGCGCATCGTGGCCGATGGGGACGCCGCCGCCCGGATCAGCTACGGCGGGATGGCCGCCCGGTCGAACCAGGTGGCCAGCTGGCTGCGCGGGAGGAGTACGTCACGCTCGCGGCCGGGTTCGAGCCGTCCGCCGGGACCGCGCTGGCGATCCCCGGCCACACCCGGCAGCGGCTGTCCCCGTACAAGAGGATCCGCCGGCTGGAGTTCAGCGAGCTGCCCAAGACGATCTCCGGCAAGATCCGCCGGGTGGAACTGCGCGCCCAGGAAACTGAGCGGCTGGGCCAGCCGGGCGCGGCGGAACCTGGTCCCGCCGCGCCCATCGGCCCGCGCGGCCACACGGAGTTCTGGGAAGAGGACTTCCCAGACCTGAAAGGTTAGCGGCCCCCTCCCCCGCTGACCCTTCCTCCGCCAGCCATGATCCGTTTCCGGTTACGGCCAGCCCAGAACTGCCGGTCCGCGCCGCTGGCGGCGCTCCAGGCCGGACACGGCAGGAGACGCCCCCGCGGCCTCCTGCCGGGCGTAAGCGCGCCGCGACTGACCCGGGAACGGCCCGCCCCCGGACGGCCCGCCCCCGGAAATCGTGTGGCCTATGTGGCCGGCTATGTCCGCTTCGGCGTTTTTTTGCATTAAAAAATCCGGCCCCTGGCTACACAACCACCGGTAATTGCGTGGTCACAGCTGCCTGGGTCCGGAGCAGTGGCCTTCAGGTTACCCTTCCGGCGCTTTGGTGTACAGGGCCTTCACCACCAGGGCACCTGCCCGGCCGGGTCGAGGGCCCTGGGGAAGCCGCCGGGAATGCGCGCGGGAGGCCGCCGTCCGGCGGCGACAGCGGGCACGCTGAAGACCGCCAGATCGTGCGGGTATCCGGAACCGGGACACCGGCGTAGCGTGTCGACGGAGGTGCCCGCACCAAACAACCCGCATGCCCGTGCGGGATGCGGGCGACCGCGTCGCTCAGGACCCCGGTGGCACGGCCAGTTCCTGGCCAGACCAACACCGAGGAGCCTGAGCGATGGACCGATCATTGGGCTTGTC
>JAOPYP010000494.1 GCA_025964635.1 Actinomycetes bacterium
CAGCCAGGTCGCGGTGATCAGCACGGTGCGCTCCCCCGGCGGTCCACGCGCCCCCGGCCCCCCACGTCGTCCATGGGTACGAGTAGATGGCCCGCCCGGGGCCGGCCGCAAGGGTGCGGGGACGAGCCGTCCCCGGTGGGCACCCCCACCGGTGACGGCGTGGTGGCATCCCGCCGGAGCGGCCGCCCACGACATGTCGGCCGCTACGGCGCGGCCCACCGCCGCTCCTGACACCATGGAACGGTGATCGGACGTCTCCACCACGTTATCGTGGACTGCCCCGACCCGGCCGCCCTGGCCGCGTTCTACTCCGAGCTGCTCGGGCTGCCCATCACCTGGCAGGAGGACGACTTCGCCGTCGTCTCTGTCAACGACACGACCTCGGGGATCGGCTTCCAGCGGGCCGGGGGCTTCCAGCCGCCGCAGTGGCCGGACCCGGCCCGGCCGCAGCAGATGCACTTCGACGTCATGGTCGATGACGTTGAGGCCGCCGGGCCGCGCGTGCTGGCGCTGGGCGCCCGGCGGCTGCCCGGAGCGGACAGCGACTCAGCCGTGTACGCCGACCCGGCCGGCCATCCGTTCTGCCTCATCCCCCGCCCCCACTGGGCTGCGCCCATCGGGGCTGCGCCCACGGGGGCTGAGTGAGGGATCGTGCCCTCCCCTGGTACCGGCCCGGGCCGTAGAGTGTGCCCATGACGGGCGAATTGCGGCCGGCCGACCACAGCGAGAACCCGGTCCCCCGCGGTGAGCTGCGGGTCTCGTACGAGGACCGGGACCGCGTGGCCGAGGAGCTGCGGGTGGCCGCCGGTGACGGCAGGCTGACCGCGGAGGAACTCGATCAGCGCCTGGAGGTGGCGCTGACCGCGCGCACCTACGCCGAGCTCGCCTCGGTCACGAGGGACCTGCCGTCCGCCGCCGGGACCGTGCTGGGCGCCCCGGCCCCCAAAGACGTGGTCCGCATCGACTCCCAGTCCTCCAGCGTGGAGCGCACCGGGCCGTGGCTCGTCCCGCGCCGGATGGAGGTCCGGGTCAAGAGCGGCCACGTGACGCTGGACTTCACCGAGGCGGTCATCACGCAGCCGGTGCTGCCCATCGACGCCGAGGTGGGCTCCGGGATGCTCACGCTGGTCATCAAGCCCGGCATCGTGGTCGACATGGACGACGTGACGGTCCGCAGCGGCAGGCTGGAGGTCAGGGCACCCTGGGGCCTGGACGCCTCCGTACTGCGGATCCAGGTGTCCGGCAAGGTCGGAAGCGGCATCATCACCGCCCGGCCGCGGCGGGCACCGCGCGCTCCGCGGCCACCCCGTCGGACGTTCTGGCAGTGGCTGACCCGCCAGCCCCGGCCGCGCCCGGCCATCGGGCGCTGACCCCGGCTACCCGGGCGGCCGGCGGGTGAAGGCCTGGCGGCTGTGCACCAGGAGTTCCCGCAGGGCCGGGCTCTTACCTGGCGCCCAGATCAGGGCGAGCAGCGACGGGATCACGATGTCCTCGATGGCCACGGCGGTCAGCTGGCCGGAGAATCCGGCCGCCATGGTCTCGGAGAGAATGGCCACGCCCAGCCCGCGCCCGGCCAGGTCAGCGACCGCGCCCGGCGCAGTGGCCTGGAGCGCGATATCTGGCCGCCGGCCCTGGGCGGCGCAGGACTGATCGAACACGGCTCGTACCCCGGTGCCCGCGGGCAGGCTGACGATCGGGTACCCGGTGACCTCGGCCAGGGTGGCCGCGCCCCGGCCCGCGAGCGGATGGCCGGGAGGCACCGCGGCCACGAGGCCCTCGCTGACGATGGTGAGCGCATCCAGGCCCCCGGGAGGGGCACCGGCCGCGCCGATGAGAGCCAGGTCGGCCGCGCCGGTCCGGACGCGCTCGATCAGCCAGTCGGAGTTGCCTTCCAGCAGCGCGATCTCGATGCCCGGATGGGCGAGGTGGAACGCGGCGAGGGCGTCGAACAGCGGGGTGACGGTGCAGGCCGTCACCATCCCGACCACGATTCGGCCGGAGAGCAGCCCGGTCACCTCGTCCACCGCCTGCCGGACCGCGGCTGCGGCCGCGAGCGCGGCCCGGGCGTGCGGCAGCGCCGCCGCCCCGGCCCCGGTCAGCGTGGCCACCCGGCCCGACCGGTCGATCAGGGGCGCGCCCAGGTCCCGCTCGAGCTGGCGGATCTGCGCGCTGACCCCGGACTGGCTGACGTGCACGCGCTCCGCGGCGCGGGTGAAGTTCGCGTCCTCTGCGACCGCGACGAAGTACTCCAGCTGCCTCAGTTCCATAACCAGTGATTCTAGTTATAAGAAAAACTATCTGTTGGACTTCTCATCTAGTACTGGCCAGGCTGGGCAGTACAGAACGGGAGGACGAGCGGACCGGCCCACGGTCCGCGGAACTGCCGGCCACGCGGTCACGCGGTCACGCGGGCCGCGGAACGGAGGGTCATGCCTGCCCAGGAGAAAGCCAGCCAGCCGGAAGATCTCACCCGGCTCTTCGTGGAACGCGCCAACGCCGGTGACGCGGCCGGGATCGCCGCGCTCTATGAGCCCGGCGCGGTGATGGCCTATCCGCCGGGCGGCCAGACGACTGGCCGCGAGGCGATCCGCGCCCTGTGGGAGAAGGTGCTGGCCAACCCGCCGCGCTTCGAGCCGGAGCCGCCGCTGCCCACCCTGGTCAGCGGCGACATCGCGCTCACCGCCACCGTGGCCCGCGACGGCACCGGGGTCCGGGTGCAGGTGGCCCGCCGGCAGCCGGGCGGGACCTGGCTCCGCCTGATCGACCAGCCCGAGCTCAGCCCGGAGTCCTGACCGGCACGAGCTCACTACGGCGCCCGCCAGCGAGCGCAGCGCGACCGGGCCGGGGCGTCCGGGCGGGGATCCCGGTGTTACCCTGGGCGGCGACCCCCCGGTGGTACACCCCCAGTGTTCCCGGGCGGCGTATCCCCAGTGTTCGCCGGGTGGTCATGCGGCCGTCAGCTGGGCCTGCCACACTCGGCGGCCCATGGACCTCACCGCGCTGGCGCGCTCCCTGCTCCAACCGGTGCCGGCTCACGGCGCCGCCGGGCTGGAGGTGCTGCGCGCGGCCGACGGCGCCGCGGAAGTCGCGCTGCTCACCCAGCCTGCGCTCACCAACGTCATCGGCTCGCTGCATTCCAGCGGCCTGATCACGCTGGCCGACGCGGCCGGCCTGGCGGCTATCATCGCCGCCTGCGAGGCGGAGGACGAGATGCGCGGTGTGCTCCCGCTCGGCGCGACCGCGACGCTGGAGTTCCGGGCGCCCGCCCACGGCCGCCTGGTCGCCTCCTGCCGCCTCGGGGAGGCGGCGCGGCAGGCGCTGCGGCCGGTGCTGTCCGGGGCGCAGAAGAGGGCCCGGATCAGCACCGTGGCCGAGATCACCGACGAGGCGCACGCGCTCGTGTGCCGGGGCACGTTCGACTGGAGCGTCCGCCGCCTGGAGCGCTTACCCGCTGAACGTGTCCGGGTCCGGGCCGGTGCGCTGGTCCTTGTTCAGCGCGCTGATCGCCTCGACGTCCTCGCCGGACAGCTCGAAGTCGAAGATGGCCAGGTTCTCCCGGATCCGGGACGCCGTGACCGACTTCGGGAAGATGATGTCGCCGCGCTCGATGTGCCAGCGCAGCACGACCTGGGCGGGGGTCTTGCCGGCCCGCTCGGCGATCTCATTGATGGTGGGGTCGTCGAGCACCTCGCCCTGGGCGATCGGCGACCAGCCTTCGATGGCGATCTGGTGCTCGGCGCAGAACCCGCGCACCCCGTCCTGGGTCAGGTACGGGTGGACCTCGATCTGGTTGACAGCCGGGGGGACCTCGGCCTCCGTGTGCAGCCGCCGGATGTGATGCGGCTGGAAGTTCGACACGCCGATCGACCGGGCCCGCCCGTCCCGGTAGAACTCCTCCAGCGTCTTCCAGGTGGATACGAAGTCGCCGTCGTACCGGGTGGGCAGCGGCCAGTGGATCAGGAACAGGTCCAGGTAGTCGAGCCCGAGCTCCTCCAGCGACAGGTCGAACGCCACCCGGGCGTCGTCGGGGAGGTGCGCGTCGTTAGACAGCTTGCTGGTCACGAACAGGTCGGCGCGGTCCAGGCCCGACTTGGCGATGGCCGCACCGACCTCTTTCTCGTTGCCGTACATCTCGGCGGTGTCGATGTGCCGGTAGCCGGCCTGCAGTGCGGTGCTCACCGCCTCCACGGTGTCCTCCGGCTTGACCTGGAACACCCCGAAGCCGAACTGGGGGATGGTCCTGCCGTTGTTCAGCATGACGTCAGGTACTGGGTTCACCACGGATTCTCTCCTCCGGCGATGTCAGATCGCTCGCTGTGCGTACCGTTCACCTCTGCCCCCTGCTCGCCGCTTCATCCCTCCCCCGATCCCACCACGGCCTGACATGCGGATACTGGGTGCTGTGCCTGCCGACCGCGCGCCCGCCGACCCCGTGCCGACCAACGCCGTGCCGACCGACCCCGTGCCGACCAACCCCGTGCCGACCGGCCCCGTGCCGCCCGGCCCCCCGCCGCCCGGTCCCGTGACCTCCCTGCGCGAGATCGCATTCCAGCTCGAACGGGCCGGGGCCCCCACCTACCGGGTGCGGGCCTTCCGGCGGGCCGCGCAGGTGGTGGCCGAGCTGCCCGCGGGCGAGCTGGAGCGCCGGCTGGGCGACGGCTCCTTGCGCACGCTGAACGGGATCGGCGAGGTTACGGCCGAGGTCATCACGCAGGCCGCGGCCAGCCAGCAGCCGGCGTACCTGACCCGGCTGCTGGAGGAGCACGGCGGGCCGCTCGCGGCCTCGGCCATGCGCGCGGCGCTGCGCGGCGACTGCCACACGCACTCGGACTGGTCCGACGGCGGCAGCCCGCCCGGCGAGATGGCCGAGGCGGCCCGGGCGCTGGGCCACGAATGGATCGCGCTGACCGACCACTCACCCCGGCTCACCGTGGCCAGCGGGCTGTCCCCCGAGCGCCTGGAGGCGCAGCTGGCTCTGGTCAGCCGGCTCAACCAGGAACTCGCCCCGTTCCGCATCCTGACCGGCATCGAGGTCGACATCCTGGACGACGGCTCGCTGGACCAGCAGGAGGACCTGCTCGCCCGGCTCGACGTGGTGGTGGCCAGCGTGCACTCCAAGCTGCGGATGCCCGCCGGCCCGATGACCGCGCGGATGGTGACCGCGGTCTCCAACCCGCACGTTGACGTGCTGGGGCACTGCACCGGCCGGCTGCTGTCCGGGCGGGGCGGACGGGGGCGCCCGGAATCGGAGTTCGATCCGGCAGCAGTGTTCGGGGCCTGCCGCGAGCACGGCGTCGCGGTCGAGATCAACTGCCGCCCAGAACGCCGGGACCCGCCGGGCCGGCTCCTCCGCCTGGCCGCCGAGACGGGGTGCCTGTTCTCCATCGACACCGACGCGCACGCGCCCGGCCAGCTCGACTGGCTCGAAAACGGCTGCGTCCGGGCCGAGCGCTACGGCATCACCGCGGACCGCGTC
>JAOPYP010000465.1 GCA_025964635.1 Actinomycetes bacterium
AGGGCCTTGGCAGTCCCGGCAACGAACCGTCGCGAGATCGCCGACTTGCTCGTGCCCTTCGCGGACTTGCCGGTCTGCTCGCCGACCGGCTCGAGGCCGAGCCCGTAGCGGCGCGTGGACAGCTTGCCCAGCATCCACTCCAGCGCCAGCTGCTCCGGCAGATCCGCCGACGCGAACGTCTCATACGGCGGCACCGGAACCTCAGGCGTGCCGTCGGCGGTACGGACCCGCGGCCGCCGCACAGTAACCTTGCGCCACCGAGGACGACCGACCCGGCCTCACTCCTGTGCCGGACTGCGGTGCGATCCGGGTCGTGCTTGCCCTTCGGCCCGCACAGCGCGGTCACCCCCTCCTCCATCACCGCGGCCATCACCTGCAGCCCCGCGCTGACGGCAGGGCCAGCAGCCCCTCCCGGACACCCCGGCGATCTCGGGACCGCCACTCAAGTTCCACGAGGTCCGGGGCAACCTTCGGGCGGCCCGGCCCGTCACACCTCACCGACGCCGCCAGCCGCGATCCGGTTCTCCAGCCGGTAACGGCCCGCGAGCACCCGTTACCCGGCCGCCGGTGACCCGCCCGGCCAGCCAGAGCCGGGCACCGGTGCGGGGGCCAGGGCAGGGCCCGCCCGGGTAGCCCTGGGCCCCACCCCGGGGAAGAGGCCTTCCGACCCCAAGACCGGCAGCCCCACCGGATCCGTTACGCGCCGATGGGGACCCAGCGGGCTAGCAGGGACCGCGGAAGCGTACGCGGCCATCTCGGTGGGCTTGGCGCTGCTGGCATGAGCATCTAGTGGTGGCTAGCCGGCTGAGCGCCTGGGTGGCTCGGATGAGCCGGGTGACTTGGATGATCAGGACGGCTGGCCGGCTGGCCCGTAGGGTGCACGGCCGGAGTGGACGACGATGCGGGCCGCTTGCCCTGAGCGTGGCTGACCTGCTGGCCGGACGGCGGCGTTCCGGGGCGGGGGGCCGCGCAGTAGGCCGTCACCCGCGCCGCCCCGCCGGCCGCGGCCGCCAGGTCGCGGAAAGCCACCGCCTCCTCGCGGGCCTGGCCGTCTGCCTTGGCATGGGCCCAGGCGTTGCAGAGGCCCTGCGCGTCTGGGGCAGCGGGCCGCGGTCCGGGTGGAGTCCCCGGCTGCCCTGAGGACGTCGCCGGGTGCGGCGCGGGTGCGCCCAGGGTGTGGTGCACGAGACTTTGCACGGGGGCGGGCAGCGCGTTCGCGTAGGCGGCGCTGGTCAGCGCGCCGACGGCCACGGCAGCAGCCGCTGCAAGTTTGGCGCTGAGGATGGAGCCGAGCACGCGATGGCGCCGGCGGTGCGCGCGGGCGGGCCGGCCGAACCCACGCCGGTACGCCGCTCTGGCAGCCGGCTCGCCGGCCAGTTCATGGCCGGCCGGCGCGACATTGAGCGCGGCGATAGCCTCCGCCAGCGGGCGCAGTTCCGCAGGTGCGTCCGCTGGCGGCAGATTCGCGGTAAGCAGCGCCTCAAAGACGGCGTCCACCATCAGGGGGATCCCGCCTTGCGTGGCGTGGGGCAGCTGGACATCTCACCGTCTGAACCTCCACGGCCGTTCACGGCGTTACACCGCTCATGGTGACGATCTGGGCTAGCCGCCGCAGTCCCCGGTGCGCCGCCACACGCACCGCGCCTGGGCTGCGGCCCACTATCCGGGCGACAGCGTCGGTATCGAGGCCCGCTACCACTCGCAGCAGGATTACTTCCGCCTGCTGCGGCGGCAGGGTTGCCACCGCGGCGAGTGTCGCCTCGGTGGCCAGGTTCTCGATCGCCTGCCCGGCCGCATCGGGGGCCCTGGGTTCTAGGCCGCCCGGCAGCTCCACGAGTGGCGTGAGGGGATGACGGGCGCGGCGGCGGCGCTCATCCAGGGCGCGCCTGCGCGCGATCGTGAATAGCCACCCGCGCCAGCCGGGCTCGTCTCCGCGGAATTTCGCGAGGCCGCGAACCACCTGCACCCAGATTTCCGCGGCGACGTCCTCCGTGGCATCGGGTGCGGCGACCCTTAGGTACCGCAGCAAAGCCGGGTTGGCGTCCCGCCACAGCACTGCGAAGGCATTTTCGCTGCCGTCCTGCGCTGCAGCGAGGATGGCGGGGAAGTCGTCGCCGATCACCTAGGTGAGTATCCGCACCAGCTGCGGGCCTTCGCAGCTGATTTGACCAGGCCAGGGCCATTTGCCCTAGAACGTAACGGCCAGGGCCCTTGCGGCGGTCTTACTCCGAAAGCTGGGGGCGACCGATGCGATGGTGGTTGACATGCAGGTCGCGCGGCGGGCAACGGTGCCGGACGGAGCTGCGCCGCAGATCCGGGACAGCGTCCGGGCCGTGCCGGGCGGCACCTGGCTGGCCGGCCGGAACGGCACCAGGCACGTGACTGCGCACGGCACGGGGCGGCGGGCAGCGGGGCGTCCCCGCGACACGGCTCTCGATACCGCCATCCTCCGCGCGGCGGCCCGCGAACTGGCTGAGCAGGGTTACGGCGGCATGTCCCTGGGGGGTGTGGCTGCGGCGGCCGGTACCACGCCACCGAGTCTGCGCCGCAGATTCCGCAACAAGCTGGACCTCGCCCTGGCCGCGATCAACGCCTTGCCGACCGAGCCGCTTCCGCGCACGTCGGCTGACCCTCGCGCCGACGCCCTGGCCCCTCTTGAAAACCTGCAGGGCAACCTGACCAGGCAGAACGGGGCGGCTATCCTGGGTGCCCTTCTGGCTGAGGAACGCCGCCACCCCGAACTCCTCGAACGCTTCCGGCAACGGATCGACAAACCCGTGCAAGAACGGCTTCTGCAGGCGCTAGCCCGGGGAGTCCGCGACGGGCAGCTCCGGCCAGACCTTGACCTCGAGGCGGCGGTTAGCCTACTCATTGCGTCGTTGTACGCGGGCCGCCAGCAACCCCGGCCGACCCCGCATGACTGGGCAGAGCGCATCCTCGGTGTGATCTGGCCGCCGGCCAGATCACAGGAGGATGACCCACCCTGATCCCGTTGGTGAGGAGTTCCTGTGGGTAAGGCGCCCGACTTGCAGTTGATGATCACGGCGTTCACCGAACAGGTCCCCGCCGTGGCGCACGCGGCCGTCGTCTCGTCCGACGGTCTTCCGCTGGCGTGCTCGCCCGGCTTTCCTCCGGACCTCGCGGACCAGTTGGCCGCGATCACTTCCGGCCTGTGCAGCCTGGTGCAGGGCGCGGCGCGGATTTTCGAGGGAGGG
>JAOPYP010000493.1 GCA_025964635.1 Actinomycetes bacterium
CGGCGCCCTAGGGTTGCAGGCCGCGGACCAGATCGGCCGGGATCACCTGGACGGGGAACGGCTGGGTGGCCGTCCAGGCCTCGTCGCCCGCCACGCAGGCGACTTCCCGGTAGGCGCCGCCGGCCAGCTCGAAAACCGTCAGGGATGGCTGGTCCCGGGCCGGGTCGGCCAGCCAGAACGAGGGTGAGCCCAGCCGCGCGCAGACCGCCTTCTTCAGGTGGGCATCACGGAGGCGGCTCGTGGGCGAGATCACCTCGACGGCCAGCACCGGGGCCCGGGGCAGGTCGTCCTTGGTGAGGTCGCTATACCGGGCCACCAGGACGTCGGGCTGTACCTCGTTGGACGTGTCCGGGCGCACCGCGAACGGGGCGGGCAGGACCCGGAGCCCGGCCGGGAGAGGGCCGGCGGGTGATGCCGGGTGCGAGGGCCGCTGGGCCCGCGGGGCGGCGTTGGTCAGGCGAGGGTGGAGAGGCGGCGTACGGCGGCGGCCACCCGCTCGTCGGTGGCGGTGAGAGCCACGCGGATGTGCTGCGCGCCGGCCGGGCCGTAGAACTCACCGGGCGCGACGAGGATGCCCGCGCCGGCGAGCAGGTCCACCGACGACCAGCAGTCGTGTCCCGGGCGCGAGGCCCACAGGTACAGGCCCGCCTCGGAGTGGGTGATCGCCCAGCCGGCCTTGTCCAGGGCGGACCCCAGCTGCTCGCGACGGGCCGCGTACACCGAGCGCTGCTGCTCCGCGTGGGCGTCGTCGCCGAGCGCCGCCGTCATCGCCGCCTGGACCGGGGCGGGCATCATCATCCCCGCGTGCTTGCGGATCTCCAGCAGCTCCGCGACGAGCGCGGGGTCGCCCGTGACGAAGCCCGCCCGGTAGCCGGCCAGGTTGGACCGCTTGGACACCGAGTGCACCGCGAGCAGGCCGTCGAACGACCCGCCGGACACGTCCGGGTGCAGCACGGACACCGGCTCCGCCGTCCAGCCGAGGCCGATGTAGCACTCGTCCGAGGCCAGGACCGCGCCCCGGTCCCGGGCCGCACGGACCGCCCCGGCGAGCTGCCCGGCGCTGAGCACCCGCCCCGTGGGGTTGCTGGGGGAGTTCACCCAGACCAGGCGCACCGGGCCTGGAGGAGCTGACGCGGTGGTTTTCGTTGCGGAGGCTTGGGGACGGGGCGGAAGGCCGGCAGGCGGGAGCTCATCCGCGGCCACCGGATCGGCGCCCGCGAGCCGGGCGCCGATGTCGTAGGTCGGGTAGGCGAGTTCGGGGTAGACCACCGTGTCGCCAGGCCCGCAGCCGAGCAGGGTCGGCAGCGAGGCGATGAACTCCTTGGTGCCGATCAGCGGCAGCACCGCGTCAGGATCGACCGTCACCCCGTGGCAGCGGGCCAGCCACCCGGCCGCCGCCTCGCGCAACGCGCGGGTGCCGTGGGTGGCCGGGTACCCGGGGGCGTCGGCCGCGGCCCGGAGGGCGTCCTGCACCACGCCCGGGACAGGATCCACGGGAGTACCCACGGACAGGTCCACGATCCCGTCCGGATGGGCCCGGGCCGCCTGGCCGTACGGAGCGAGCAGATCCCAGGGGAACCGGGGCAGCCGTGCCGCGAGGGTCAGCTCGCTTCTCCCTGCGGGGGCAGCGCCGCCACGATCGCGTGGTCCTTGTTGATCTTCCCGACCTTGGAGGCGCCGCCAGGCGAGCCGAGGTCGCTGAAGAACTCCACGTTCGCCTTGTAGAAGTCCTTCCACTGGTCGGGCACGTCATCCTCGTAGAAGATCGCCTCGACCGGGCAGACAGGCTCGCATGCGCCACAGTCCACGCACTCGTCAGGGTGTATGTAGAGCATGCGCTCGCCCTCGTAGATGCAGTCGACAGGGCACTCCTCGATGCAGGACTTGTCGAGGACGTCGACACAGGGCTGCGCAATTATGTACGTCACGTCGGAACTCCTCTTCCGGCATTTGTCCCGGTGGGTCTGGGGCTTCCCAGTATCCCGGTCCTGGGCAAGTATGTCGCGAAGGCGGCCGCAGCCGCGCCCGGGGCCGCGAGTTTCACCAGCCGGCCGCAGGCTATCAGCTGAGCTGGATGGTGCCTGCTGGTGGTTCCCCCGCATCCCGGACCCAGCCCTTGCTGCCGGCAGCGGCGCGCCACTGGTACCCGCCGAACCGCACCTGGTGGACGCCGTACGCGGTGGCGTGGGTCACCAGCCAGGACGCCACCGCCCAGCCGAGCTTCGGGTGCCCGACCGGCATCAGCATGGTGTGACGCCGCGCAGTCCGGGCCAGGTCGGCGGTGGGCTGGCCGAAGGTGCTCGTCAGTCCCGTGGTGATGGCGGCCGCGTCAGGGTAGCGGGGACTCGCCGCGGTGGACCAGCAGTAGACCGCATGCCCGCGCTGGCCGGTGAACGCGCCGGCCATCTCCGTCGCCATCCGCTCGTACTGGATGTACGCCGACCCGTCCGCGCTGTGCTGCACCGCCTGGGCCGCCTGGTAGACCGGCATGGTCTGGTAGCCATGGACGGCCTTCAGGGCGCTGAAGAACTTGGTCGTCGCGTACACCGGGTTCTGGAGCTTCGCGCGCGGCCCCCAGCCCTGCGAGGGCCGCTGCTGGAACACGCCGACTGAGTCCATGTCCCCGTACGCCAGGTCGTGCAGCTTGGATTCCTGCATCGCTGTCGCGTAGGCGATGGTGACCGCGGCCCGGGGCATCGACTGCTGGTGCGCCACGCCGGCGATGGTCGCCGCGATGCTGGCCTGCTGGGTATCGAGCAGCACCGACTGGTGCGCGGCGGCGGCCTGGCATCCGGACCCGGTCAGGACCGGCACGATCACCGGCGCGAGGCTGCGCACCACCAGGTAGGTGCCCACGGCGAGGACGGCGATCAGGCTGGTCCCGATGACCGCGCGGCGCCTGGCTCTCTGGCGCCGAGGGCGCGGCCGGCTGTTTGGCACAAGCTGAAGTTACCGGCGCGGTCTGACCGGAGTGACCCAGAACGCCGTACGGGCCCGGCGCTCGCGGAGCCTTGACCGTGAGGATGCCGGTGGGTGACGGGGCGGTGACGTCCGGCGGATGACGCGGTGCCGTGGCGGTGCCGGGACCATATCCGGGAGATGCACAGGTGGCCAGCTGGTGGCCAGCTGGTGGCCCGCGTCCGCGTCACCGAGGCGGGGTCCGCTGACCAGGTGATTCCACGTGGCAGGATCGAAGAGTGCAATCTGAGCCACGTCGTCGCATCCGCCGCCAGGGGCCGGCCATGCTGCGCGGCGATTTCATCCCGAAGACCACTACCGACCAGCGGCTGCTCGACAAGCGCGGGCCCAGCGACTGGGTGCACACCGACCCGTGGCGGGTACTGCGGATCCAGGCCGAGTTCGTGGAGGGTTTCGGGCTGCTGGCCGAGCTCGGCCCGGCCGTCACGGTGTTCGGCTCGGCCCGGGTCCGGCCCGGCAGCCGCGAGTACGAGCAGGCCGAGCGGATCGGGACCGGGCTGGTCGAGGCCGGCTACGCAGTGATCACCGGCGGCGGCCCCGGGGTCATGGAGGCGGCTAACAAGGGTGCCACCGAGGTGGGCGGGGTCTCGGTCGGCCTGGGTATCGAACTTCCCTTGGAAATGGGGCTGAACGACTATGTCGAGATCGGCATGGAGTTCCGCTACTTCTTCGTGCGCAAGACGGTATTCATCAAGTATTCGCAGGCCTTCGTCGTGCTGCCCGGCGGCTTCGGCACGCTGGATGAGCTGTTCGAAGCGCTCACCCTGGTGCAGACCGGCAAGATAACGAGATTCCCCATCGTGCTGGTGGGCAGCGAGTACTGGTCCGGCCTGTTCTCCTGGATCCGTGACACGGCGCTGGCCAGCGGCAACATCTCGTCCGGGGATGACGAGCTGGTCACGGTGGAGGATGATCCGGACGAGGTGGTGCGCATCATCCAGCGGGCCCACGCGCAGCGCAACGGGGGCGACCCCGGGCTGGGCCGGGCGGCTGAGCCGGAGGCCGGGCCGATGACCGGCCCGGTGGACTAAAAACCGCGCCGGCGTGCTCCTCCTGGATGTCGCCGGGCGCCGGGCGTGGGACGATTCTTATTGTGCCGATTCTGTTGCTGCTTGCGGGGGTGGTCATTCTCGCCGGGGTGGTGGCCGTGGCCATGGGCCGCGGTGGCGAGATGACGGAGTTCGCCGCGGACTCCCTCTCGCCCGCCCTGGACGGCGTGGTGACCGCCGCGGATGTGGCCATGCTGCGCCCGCCGTCCTCACTCTGGGGCTACAACATGCAGGCGACCGACGAGGCGCTGACCCGGATCGCGCAGGTCATCACCGAGCGCGACGTGGAGATCGCGGTGCTTCGCCAGCAGCTCGCCGAGTTCCGCGCCGCCGCCGGCAGCCATCCGGCTATCACGGCGACCCTGCTGGCCCGCTCGAAAGCGGCCGCGGCCCGCGCGGATAAGCCTGGCCGGGAGGCGCCTCCGCGCCGGGGCGCGGATCCCCTCGCCCCGGATCCCGGTCCGGCCGCCGGGTCGGCGGGCAACGGGTCAAGAGGGACTGACTCTGCAGGCCCGGGGCTGGCGGATACCGGGTCGGCAGGCATGGGCTCGGCAGGCATGGGCTCGGCAGGCCCGGGCTCAGCAGGCCCGACGTCAGCCGGCGCCGTTTCCGAAGCGGGCGCCTTTTCCGAGGAAGCGGCCGCCAGCCGCGATGACTGATCCGGGCCGCCCGGCGCAGGCCGGCCCGGATGGCCTGCTGCGCTGCCCGTGGGCGTTCAGCAGTCCCGGGTATCTCGGCTACCACGACGCGGAATGGGGCCGGGCCGTCCATGGCGACCAGGGCATCTTCGAGCGCCTCAGCCTGGAAGGGTTCCAGTCCGGCCTGTCCTGGCTGACCATCTTGCGTAAGCGGGAAAACTTCCGGGCCGCGTTCGGCGGCTTCGACCCGGCGACAGTGGCCGGATTCGGCCCGGCCGACGTGGCCCGGCTCCTGGCCGACAGCGGCATCATCCGGAACCGGGCCAAGATCGAGGCGGTGATCCGCAATGCCGCCGCCGCACTGGCCGTCCCGGGCGGGATTGCCGCGCTGGTCTGGAGTTATGCCGACGATCCAGCCGACCGCCCGGCGCCCCCCGTCACCACCGCGGATATTGCCACCCGGACGCCCGCTTCCGAGGCGCTGGCCCAGGATCTGCGCCGCCGCGGGTTCTCGTTCACCGGCCCGGTGACGGTTTACGCCACCTTCCAGGCCTGTGGCCTGGTAGATGATCATCTGGTTGATTGCTTCTGCCGCGATTCCGGCGGCCCGGTGGAGGCGACCGGAGGTGCCGGCCTCCGCCCGCCGTGACGGCGGCCACGGATGGCAGAGCGGGTTGCCCGACCGGGACATACCCAGCTGTGAGAGGCTGTCCGCGGGCAACTTTTAGCAATTTGTGATTCGCACAGAACCTGCCAGACTGGCAGCAGATGGGACATAGGGAGGGTGGACATGGCTGATGCTCAGCCGGTCCCGCAAGGGGTGGACACCGGCGTGCCGTCACCAGCACGCATCTATGACTACCTCTTAGCTGGCGACAACAACTTCGCGGCCGACCGCGCCGCGGCTGAGCAGATCATGAAGGCCGTGCCCGAGATCAGGGACGCCGCATGGTCCAACCGCGGATTTCACCAGCGGGCCGCCAAGTGGATAACCCAGCAGGGCATCCACCAGTTCATCGACATCGGATCCGGGCTGCCGACCGTGGGCAACACGCACGAAGTCGTGCAGCTCGTCTGGCCGGAGACCCACGTCGTCTACGTGGACAACGACCCGCTAGTGCGGGCGCACAGCACGACGCTGCTGGCCGGCGACGGGACGACCAGCGTGCTGCTCGGTGACCTCCGCGATCCGGACGGGATCCTGGGGCATCCCGAGCTGCGGCGGCTCATCGATTTCACCCAGCCGGTCGGGCTGCTGATGACCGGCGTCCTCATGTTCGTGGCCGACGAGTCCGACCCGTACGGGCTGGTGGCCCGCTACCTCCGCGAGCTGGCCCCCGGCAGCTACCTGTCGCTGTCCCACCTCAGTGCCGACCACAAGTCACCGCAAGCGGTGCAGGGGTTCCGGGCCGCTTTCGACACCGCCACCGAGCATATGTACTTCCGCCCCAAGGCCGAGGTGGCGCGGTTCTTCGACGGGCTGGAACTGGTGCCGCCGTACCAGGGGGCCGCGCCTGAGCTCTGCTACACGGGCGTGTGGGGTGCCGAGGATCCGGTGGCCGCGGACACCGACGGCTCCCGCTGGCTGTGGTGCGGGGTGGCGCGGCGCCCCTGACCTGGTCCGGCGCCCCTGACCTGATCTGGCGACTGCGCCCGATGACTGGTCACCCATGTCTTACTGTGGGATTGCCTGGCGGCGGGGAGCCGCCTGAGGAGGATGCAGTGACCAGGAAGCCCACCGTCGAAGAGCTGGGCCTTGATCTGGATGGCCAGATGTGGCAGCGGTCCGGGGACCGGGACGGGGGCATCGAGATCGCTTTCGTCCCGGCCGCCGCGGCCGCGGCGGGCCCGGGTTCCGCGGGCTGCACCGAGTGGGTGCTGATGCGCGTGGCAGGTGATCCGGACAGCCGGATCCTCGTCTACGACCGCCACGAATGGGAGTGCTTCCTCGACGGCGCCCGGGGCGGCGAGTTCGACGACGGGGCCAGCTGACCGAGCGTCCCGCAGGCGGCCGGCCCAGGCCCGGCCGTGACGTGGCTGCGCCCGGGTGTAGCGCGGCAGGTGGCCTGCGCGTAGCGCGGCCGTAGCGCGAGTATGCCGTACACGGCAGTCTCGACGTAACCTGGGAGTCCCATGAGAGTATCCGATAATCTGCGATTCACAAGTTAGGTAGCGCTATGCTGCAACCATCATCCTGCCCAGGAGGAGATTCCGATGGCTGACGATGCCTACGGCGCGACCGTAGCCAAGCGTCGGCTGTCCCGCCGCCTCGCCGAGCTCCGGACTGAGAGCGGTCACACCGCGAACCACGTCTGCGACATCCTGAACTGGGGACGCGGCAAGGTGGGCCGGTTCGAGGCCAACCAGTGGAAACGTCCTGAGATGAGTGACATCCGGGACCTTTTGCGGATCTACGGGGTGGATGCCACGACCGCGGAGGAGCTGGAGGAACTGGCTATCCGCGCGCGGGCCCGGCCGTGGTGGCGTGACTACACCGAAATTTTTGAGAACGAGTTTCCTGGGTTTGAGAACGATGCGGAGCGGATCCAGGTCTGCATGCCGCTGGTGGTGCCCGGCCTGCTGCAGACCCAGGACTACGCGGAAGCCTTCATGCGGGCCGGCCCACGGCCGCCCGCATGGCGCCGGAAGGCCATAGGGACCCGTCAGCGCCGGCAGGAGATCCTCGACCGCACCAACGGGAAGGCGCCCCGCTTGGTCGCGGTGATCACCGAGGCGTCGCTCATGTACCACTGGGGCAGCAGGCAGGAGCGGCGCGAGCAGATCGAGCACCTGATCGGGATGAACCACCGGCCCAATGTGGAGCTGCGCATCCAGCGCTTCGCGGACGGCCCCAGCCCCGGGGTGTCGTCCTCGATCAACATTTTTGACCTGCCTGGAGACGAGCCTCTCGTCTTCACCGAAACGGACACAGCCATCCAGGAGGTAAGCAGACCGGAAGAGGTGAGCCTGTACGTGCAGGCTTTCGGCCGGATCCGAGATTCCGCCCAGGAGCCTGCGGCGACCGTGCTCTACCTGGAACACCTCGCTCAACAACTGGAGTAGACAATGACTGACCTGTCTCGAGCACAATGGCGCAAGGCGCGCCTCAGCAGTACCTCTAACGGCGGTTGCGTGGAAGTCGCCGCCAACTTCGTGGATGTCGTCGCGGTCCGGGACAGCACCCGGCCAGGCGACGGCGCTCACGTCGTCAGCCGGGCCGCGTTCGCCGAGTTCCTGTCGGACAGCAAGGCGGGCCGGTACGACCTCGACCGCTGAGCCCGGCCGGCGAAGCGGGCCAGGCTGGTGACGCCGGCGGGCCAGTGAGGCCGGCCAGGCAGTAAAGAATCCCCCGGGTGGCCGCCCGGGGGATTCTTTCTGTGCAGGGCCTGTCTCGAGGCCACGGCGGCTCCGGGTGGGCAGCCGCCGCGGCCTCGACTGTACTGCCCGGACCGCTGGGCCGGCAGCATCAGGCCCCCTGGTCGTTACCTCATAGCCACAGCAGTGTCACCTTACGTAGCGTGATCACGAGGCGGCCGCCGGGCTGGTGATTGGGTAAAGACTCGGTCAACCCGGCCCGACAAGCGCCGATGTCGTTGCACAGCGGGCTCATGACTCATAATCTGTGTTTCACAGATTGCGGGCCGGGAAGGCTGAAGATCATGTTAGGGTCGCTTGCCGCGGATACGCCGCACGACACCATGGCGGTGCCTGCGCCGGCCGTGACCGTGTCGGCGGGCGGGTGCTCCGCCTCCCCACTCCCACTGGACGCCACGTGCTCGGCCGTGGCCCGCCGCCTCTTCCGTGCGGCCGCGGCCGGAGTCAGGCTGCCGGACGAGCTGATCTACGACGGCGCGACCATGGCCAGCGAGCTCGCGGCCAACAGCATGCACGCGCAGACGGGAATCCAGCTCGACGTGCGCGGCTGCCCAGTGGCAGGCGCCCCGGAGATCTGGCTCTACGTGCGCCGGGTCGGCGGGGAGCAGGAACTGGTCTGCAAGGTTTTCGACGCCCTGCCGCGCTGGAAAGACGACGCACTGCCCGACCCGGCCGTGGACGTGCCCGTGGACGCGGTGAGCGGCCGGGGGCTGCACGTGATCGACGGCCTGTCCCAGGGGCGCTGGGGTCACCATCTGACCCGGGCCCGGCTGGGCGGCTGGAAGGTGTCCGGCAAGGCGGTCTGGTTTGCTGTGCCGGTCCCGGCCAGCAGTGCCCTGGAGCGGTTCCGCCGTCCCCAGCCCGGTTCGGTGCAGGCGGCGGGCATTCTGGAGCGGATGCTCTCCGAGCGCGGGATCGGGCAGATCGTCCGGGCCGACGCGCCCGCCTCCGGCATGTCAGTGCTGTCCATCCGGCGCGGGCTGACCGTATGGTGCCGCAGCCGGGTGGTGTCCTGGACCGGCCGCGCCGGTCACCGTGAGTGGCGGGCCTTCTCCGACCTGGTCGACGCCGCGGAACAGATCGTCTGCGCCCACGAGGAGCTGGCCAGCGCGGACGCGGTCGCCCAGGCCCGGTAACCCGTTCCCGGCCGTCGGGGCAGGAGCCCGTTCCCTGGCCCGGCCAGGCCGGTTAACCCGGCTGGTAACCCGGCCTGGTAACCGGGCCCGTCACCCGGGGCGTCACCGGCCCAGGAAACGTGGTTCCTGCTTGCGGGTGAACGCGAGCGTGGCGGCCCGGTGGTCCGCGGTGCGGCCCAGCGCGCTCTGGACCTCGGCCTCCTTGTCCAGCGCCTCAGCGAGGCCGTGCGCCGCCGCGTAGTTGAGCTGCTCCTTGATGCCCGCGTAGGCGGCGGTCGGGCCCGCGGCCATCCGGGCGGCGAGCACCCCCGCGGTCGCCGGCAGGTCCGCGTCCTCCACGACCTGATTGACCAGGCCGAGCTCGAGCGCGCGCGCCGCGCGGATAGGCTCCGCGAGCATCAGCAACTCGGCCGCCCGTCCCTCCCCGGCCAGCCGCGGCAACGTCCAGGACACCCCGGTGTCGGCGGCCAGCCCGACCCGCGCGAACGCCATGAGGAAGCTGGCTCCCCGGGCGGCGATGCGGATGTCGCAGGCGAAAGCCAGCCCGGCCCCGGCCCCGGCGGCGACCCCGTTCACGGCGGCGATGACCGGCTTGGGCATGGACCTGATGGCCAGCACGAGCGGGTTGTAGTGCTCGCGGACCGTATCCAGCGCGGCCCCGGACGGCGTCGTCGCGGCGGGGGGCGGTCCCACCGCGGTTGCGGCCCCCGCGGGGGCACGCGCGGCCGGTGCCCCGGCAGGTGGCGCGCCGGCGGCGGGAGCGGCGCCCTCTCGCGACTGGGCCGCCTCCAGCAGCTCAGCGTGCTCACGCAGGTCCTGCCCGGCGCAGAAGGCCTGTCCCGCGCCGGTGATCATCACCGCACGGACCTCCGGGCTGGATGCGGCCTGGCGGAGCGCCCCGAGCAATTCGGTCTTCAGTTCCGCGGTCAGCGCGTTGCGGGCCTGCGGCCGGTTCAGGGTGATCCTGGCTACCGCTCCATCGAGGTCCCACCGGACACTGTCAGTCACCGGGCGCCTCCTCGGGACAGGCCGCGAGCGGTGCCTCAGTGACTGCTGAGACCCTAGTTACCGACGGCGGCGGGCGGAAGGGAGTGCTGATCGTTACCACTGTAGGCCGGAACTCTGGATAATAGAGGTACTGATCAACACGGCTGTGGGTGGCCGGACCCGCCGCAGGCGCCGGGGTTCCGGCGCGGGCAGGCCTCCGCGAGGTCTCATACGGCCCCGAGCAGGAAGGGGATGCGGAATGGCGGCGATGAAGCCGCGGACGGGTGACGGTCCGCTCGAGGTCACCAAGGAGGGCCGCGGCATCGTGATGCGCGTACCCCTGGAGGGAGGCGGGCGGCTGGTGGTCGAATTGTCCGCGGATGAGGCTGGCCGGCTCTCGGACGCGCTCAAGTCCGTTACCGGCTGAGCCTTGCCGGTCAAGGCGAGGGTTACTGTCGCGCCAGCGGCTGGCCTGGAACCGCTGGCTGACTACCTGGCCGGGGCAGGCCGGGGTACTGCCGCCGGGCCAGCCCTGATCGCCGTCCCCGTGCGCAGCCCGGAGGGAACGTCGCCGGGTCCCGTGGCTGGCGCCGGCGCGTCCAGCCTGGACGGGTACCTGGGGGTCAGCGCGGCTCAGGTCATCGCCAGCGCCGAGCTGACCGGCCGGGCGGGTGAAACCACCCAGACGGTGATCCGGCTCGGCACCGAGCCCTGCGCGGTCTTGTTCCTCGGCGTGGGTGACGCCTCACCGGGAGCCCTGCGCCGGGCCGGGGCGGCCCTGGCCCGCCGCCTCCCAGCCGGGAGGACCGCACTGACCACGGCCGTCCTCGATGAAGCCGACGAAGGCGTGCAGGCGTTCACCGAGGGGGTCCTGCTCGGCTCCTACCAGTTCACGATGAAGGGCCCGGACTCCCCGCCCGGGGAACCCGGGGAGATCCGGGTGCTGCTGGCCGGCCCGGACAGCCGGGCCGCCCTGGTCGAGCGCGCGGCCACCATCGCCGGGGCGGTGGCCCTGGCCCGTGACCTCGCCAACACGCCATCGATGATCAAGACGCCGGAATGGCTCGCGGACGAGGCGGCCGTGGTCGCCGCGGAGCATGGCCTGTCCGCCCGGATCTGGCGGGAAGCCGAACTCGCCGCCGGCGGTTTCGGCGGCCTGCTGGGCGTGGGGTCGGGGTCAGCCCGCCCGCCCCGGCTGATCCAGCTCAGCTATCAGCCCGACCAGGCTGACCGGCACGTGGTGCTGATCGGCAAGGGCATCACGTTCGACAGCGGCGGCCTGTCGCTGAAGCCGAACGACGGCATGAAGACCATGAAGACCGACATGGCCGGGGGCGCCGCGGTGATCGGCGCGATGTCCGCCCTGGGCCGCCTGGGCGTCCGGGCCAGGGTGACCGGCCTGGTGGCGGCGGCCGAGAACATGCCGTCCGGGACGGCGGTGAGGGTGGGCGACGTCCTTACCCAGTACGGCGGCCGGACGGTCGAGGTGCTCAACACGGACGCGGAGGGCCGGCTGGTCCTCGCCGACGCGCTGGCCTACGCGGACGACGCGCTCGCCCCGGACCTCGTCGTGGACCTGGCCACGCTGACCGGGGCGGCCCGGGTGGCGCTGGGCTCTTCCGTAGCGGCCCTGTTCGCCACCGACGACGAACTCGCCGCGGCCCTGCTGGAGTCGGGCACGGCGAGCGGGGAGCGGCTGTGGCGGATGCCGCTCGCGGAGGACTACCGCGACGGCCTGGACTCCCCGGTGGCGGACCTGGCCAACGTGGCCCGGGCTGGTGGCCGGGCCGGATCCATCGACGCGGCCCTGTTCCTGCGTGAGTTCACCGGCGGGCGGCCCTGGGCCCACCTCGACATCGCCGGCGCGGCCCGGGCCACCGCTGACGATGGCGAGAACACCAAGGGCGCCACCGGCTTCGGCACCCGGCTCCTGCTGCGGTGGCTGGCTCCGCCGGCCGGCGGCTAACCCCGCTTGACCGCGGCCAGCAGACCGTCCCCCACGGGGAACAGCGCCGGCACCAGCCGGTCGTCCTGCCGCACCTGCTCCTCCAGGTCACGGATGGCGATCGTGCTCGGGTCGTCCCGGCTGAGGTCGGCGACCCGGCCGCCGGCCAGTGCGTTGTCGAACGCCACCACCCCGCCCGGGCGCAGCAGCCGCAGCGCGGCGACCAGATAGTCCGGGTACTCCTGCTTATCCGCATCGCAGAACACCAGGTCGTACGCGCCGTCAGTGAGACGGGGCAGCACGTCAAGGGCCTTCCCGCTGATCAGCCGGTACCGGTTGGACGGGAATCCCGCGTCGGTGAACGCCTTGCGGGCCAGGCGCTGATGCTCAGGCTCGGCATCCACACTGGTCAGAACCGCATCCGGGCGCATGCCGCGGAGCAGCCAGATACCCGAGGTGCCGCAGCCCGTGCCGATCTCCACCACCGATCTGGCGCTGATGGCCGCCGCGATGAAGCGCAGCGCCGCCCCGCCGCCCCGCCCGATCGGTGGCGCGCCGCCGATCTCGGCCGCCTCGCGGCGCGCGGCCAGCAGCGGCTCGTCCTCGGTGAGGTAGTCCTCGACGTAGGCAAGGTTGGCCTCTGCGCTCACAATGTGTGCCTTCCGGTGCATGCTTATCCCAGTCCGGCAGCCTATCGTTACGCGCCGTGACCCGGGAACCAGGAAGGCCCGTTCCGGCGTTATCTATTGACGCGAGGGAGAAACCCGCGCACCAGCGCTGATCGAGCGCGCCGGCCCGGCTGGCGGGG
This sequence comes from Actinomycetes bacterium, assembly GCA_025964635.1. GTDB lineage: Bacteria > Actinomycetota > Actinomycetes > Streptosporangiales > Streptosporangiaceae > RYN-230. The sequence goes on from JAOPYP010000493.1 coordinate 12,918, forward strand.
TGCCAGCCGGGGCGCACAGCAGAATCCGAGCAGTTCTGGTGCGGAAGGGGATGCCCGGGCACCATGGTGGTACAGGCAGACAGCGCAGGGCGGGACGGCAAGATCGTGGACATGCCCGGGGACACGCCGGACGTAGTGCCCGGCTGGACGCCTCCGACCTGGGAAGAGATCGTGCGTGAGCACTCCGCCCGGGTCTACCGGCTCGCCTACCGGCTGACCGGCAACAGCCACGACGCCGAGGATCTCACCCAGGAAGTCTTCGTCCGTGTTTTCCGCTCGCTGTCCAGCTACACACCGGGCACCTTCGAGGGCTGGCTGCACCGCATCACCACCAACCTGTTCCTGGACATGGCCCGGCGCCGGCAGCGCATCAGGTTCGAGGGACTGGGTGACGACACGGCGCAGCGGCTGCGTGGTGACGAGCCCACGCCTGCCCAGGCTTTCGACGAACGGCACCTGGACGGCGACATCCAGGCCGCGCTCAAGGCGCTGGCCCCCGAGTACCGGGCCGCGGTCGTGCTCTGCGACATCGAGGGCCTGTCCTACGAGGAGATCGCGGACACGCTGGGCGTGAAGCTGGGCACCGTGCGCAGCCGCATCCATCGCGGCCGCGCCCAGCTCCGGACCGCGCTCGACCACCGCCGCCCGCGCCGCACCGGGATCGCCGCGAAGGCCGTGGCCCCCGTCGCCGTGGTGGCGGAGGAGACGTCGGCCGTGCCCCTGGCTGGTGACCTATGAGTCATCTCGGGCAGCGCATCTCCGCCCTCATCGACGGGGAGCTCAGTGATTCTGAGCGGGACCGGGTCCTGGCCCATATCGCGGGCTGTGACGCGTGCCGCCAGGAGGCTGTGGCCCTGCGCGCGCTGAAGCAGCGGATGCATTCCCTGGGCGAGGCCATGGTGGACGCGGCGCTGACCGGCCGGCTGATGGCCATGGCCATGTCGCCGGACGGCCGGCCGTGGACCGCACGCCAGCCGTGGCGGCCCCGGGGCGGGTTCCCGGCCGCCCGGATGCTCACGGCCGGCATCCTCGCGTCCACCGTGGCCGGCCTGGGGGCGGCGGCGTTCTTTGTCGGCGGCGAGCAGCAGGTCCCCGGCCCGAAGGTCACTCCCGCGGTCGGCACGTTCCTGGTTCAGCACGCGATCGTCACCGGCGACCTGCCGGTGACCCAGGCCATCGAGCCGGCCGGCAGCTCCGCGAGCGCCGCCGCGGCCGCCGGGACCAGCAGCGTCCCGGCCAGCCCGTCTTCCAGCAGGGTGACCGGGACGGCCGCCGCGGGTTCCCAGGCCCACGCGGCCCGCCAGCCCGCCAGCCATGAGTCACGCAGCACCCAGTCAGGCGCCCGCCAGTCGGGCAGCGGCCGGTCGGTCACTGGCCAGGCCGCCGGGATGATGCGCCGCGGCCTGCAGCAGCTGGTCCCCATGGTCAGCGCGCCGGTGCCGGTGGCCACCGCGACGGTGACCGCGTCCGCGAGCCCGGGGCCGTGAGCTGACGGATGTTCTCCCGCACGACGCCCACGTCTAACGGGGCCGGTCCCGAGCACGACCCGCTGCCCCTGCGTATCGTCACCGCCGTGGTGGTCCTCGGCCTGATCGCCACCGGCGTCACGGTGATCTGGCGGGACGTGGCGGGCCACAGCGGGGAGCTGATGCCCCTCGCGGCCAGCCACACGGAGCCGGGCCAGTCGTCCGCGGTCCAGGCGCCCGGGTCCCCCGGCCCGGGCCAGCCGGCCGTGAGCCACCGGGACGCGACCGCGGCGGGCGCCGGCCTGCGGCTGCTCAGCGAGGCCGCCAGCGCGTGCGGGCAGGTGTCCTACCAGGGTGTCCAGCTCACGGCCTGGCTGGGCCCGGCCGGCAGCTGGACCTCCGTGGTGAACGTGTGGCACCAGCGCGGTCACCAGACCCTGATCCAGACGGCCACCCTGCCCGCCACGGCCGTGCCGCTGCACCGGGCGGCCACCGCCGACCCGGACGGGGACGGCCCTGGCGGCGTCAGCCAGCGGGATCCCGAGGGCATCATGACCATGACCTCGCAGATGGTCGCGCTCCTGGCCGTGAACTACCAGGTGTCGCTGGCTGGCCGCGGCGACGTGGCCGGCCGCCCCGCCCAGAAGCTCGTGCTGCGGCACCGGGACGGCCGGCTGGCCGCCCGGTTCTGGCTGGACACCGCGACCATGCTGCCGCTGCGCCGGGAGACGTTCGACGGCCGCGCCCGGATGGTCAGCAAAGACGTGTTCGTGAGCCTCCAGCTCGGCTCACCAGCAGCCGCGCCGGCGCCGCGCAGCGCGTCGGTGCCCGGGGGCAAGCCGCTGGCCACCGCACAGCTGGCCCGGCTGCGGGCCACGGGCTGGCCGCTTCCCGCGGGCCTGCCCGGCCAGCTCAGCCTGGTCCGGGCGAGCGAGACCAGCGGCCCGGCCGGCGCGGTCGTCGACCTCGCCTATTCCGACGGCCTGTCCGTCATCTCACTGTTCGTGCAGCGCGGCCATCTACCCGCCCAGCTGAACGGGTGGTCGAAAATCGCCATGCGCGGTGATCGCGTCTACGCGGCCGGACCCGACCAGCGCAGCGTGGCCTGGTCCGCCCGCGGCTTCGTCTACACGCTGATCGCTGACGCGCCGGACCAGATCCTGGACCAGGCGGTGGGCGCGCTGCCGCACAACGCCGGGCCCGGATTCTTCGGCCGGATGGGCCGGGGCTTGCACCGCCTGATCTCCTGGCTCAACCCGTTCCGGTGAGCCAGCGCGGGGCCGGGGCCTGGCTTCCGGGACGCGGTCCCGTGCTGCGGAGGAGGCGTTACGGCAGATGACGGTCTACAGTGTGGGAAAGACCGTGTGTGCTGCCGGGGCCGCGCCCCGCCTGGAGAGTTGACGTGTTTTTCGACCTGTCCATCGGCAAGATCCTGGTGCTGGCCGTGATCGCACTCGTGGTCTTCGGCCCGGACCAGCTGCCGAAGATGGCCTCCCAGGCCGGTCGGACGCTGCGCGAGCTGCGCCGGATGGCGGATGGGGCGACCAGGGACCTCCGTGAGGGGCTGGGGCCCGAGTTCTCCGACTTCGACGTGCGGGACCTGCACCCGGGCAACTTCGTGCGCAAGCACCTGCTCGATCCGCTGGACGGCGACGCCGACCCACCCGGCATGGCGGAATCCGGGGGCGAGTACCTGGCCGGCGCCACGGCCACCCTGGCCCGTGAGGAAACCCCGCCGTTCGACACCGAGGCCACCTGAATCCTGCGTCCCAGCCCGGGCGTTGAACGTCTCCGCCCGGGCGGCCCTGAGCGCCCGCCCGCGGAGCGCCTGCCCGCGGAGCGCCTGAGCTCAGGCGGGAGTCAGTCCCAGCCGCCGTCCCGCCAGACCGCGGGAGCGGTTCGCCATGCCGTTCGCGATCCCGGCCAGCTGCTGGGCCGCGGCGGACTCCGGGTCGGTCAGCACCAGCGGGACACCGCGGTCGCCGCCTTCCCGCAGCCGGACGTCGATGGGCACCTGGCCGAGCAGCGGCACGGGCGCCCCGGTCACCCGGGTCAGTGCGTCGGCCACGGCCTGGCCGCCGCCTGAGCCGAACACCGGGACCGGCTCGCCGCAGTGCGGGCAGGCCAGCGAGGACATGTTCTCGATCACGCCGGTGATCCGCTGGTGTGTCTGCACCGAGATCGCCCCGGCCCGCTCCGCCACCTCCGACGAGGCCAGCTGCGGGGTGGTGACCACGATGAGTTCCGCGCCCGGGACGAGCTGGGCCACGGAGATGGCCACGTCGCCGGTGCCCGGTGGCAGGTCCATCAGCAGCACGTCGAGGTCGCCCCAGTACACGTCGGCAAGGAACTGCTGCACCGCGCGGTGCAGCATCGGGCCGCGCCAGACCACCGGCGAGTTGCCGGTGGTGAACATGCCGATGGAAATGACCTTCACGTCGTACGCCGTCGGCGGCATGATCATCTTCTCGACCTGGGTGGGCGGGGCGGTGACGCCCAGCATCCGGGGCACGGAGTGCCCGTAGATGTCGGCGTCCAGGACGCCCACCTTCTGCCCGGCCGCGGCCAGCGATGCGGCCAGGTTCACCGTCACCGAGGACTTGCCAACCCCGCCCTTTCCGCTGGCGATAGCGAACACCCTGGTCAGCGACGTCGGCTGGGCGAAGGGGATCTCCTTCTCCGGACGGCCGCCACGCAGTTTGGTCTGCAGTTCGCGGCGCTGCTCCTCGCTCATCACGTCGAGCTCGACCCGCACCGTGGCCACGCCCGGCAGCCTGCTGACCGCTGCGGTCACATCCTTGGTGATGGTGTCGCGCAGCGGGCAGCCGGACACGGTGAGAAAGATATCCACCCGCACGACCCCGTGGTCATCCACGTCGACGTTCTTGACCATCCCGAGCTCGGTGATCGGGCGGTGGATCTCCGGGTCGTTGACTCCAGCCAGCGCCTGCGTGACTTGCTCGGCGGTGGGGGGCGAGGAAACAGTGGGCGGCATGACCATGCCTTCATGCTACGGCCGGGCTTTCCATGCGTAGCCACGGGCGTCCAGGCGTGCAGCCCGGGCCGCTGACGCGCCCCGTTTAGTCCAGGCGATTCCGCCGGGGCCGGCTCCCAGGTTTGGCTCCCAGCCCGTTACGGGCGGGCGGCCACATGCACTCGCAACGCACCGACGACCCTAGATCACCCATCTGCGGCCGGGCTCTGGCTGGGGGTCAGGCTCGGCGTGGGGCTGGTGGCCGCGCCGGTGGGGCTGGAGCTGATCGTGGGGCCGGTGCTTGGGCTTGGGCTGGTGCTTGGGCTGGTGCGCGGGCTTGGGCTTGGGCTGGTGCTTGGGCTGGTGCTTGGGCTGGTGCTCGGGCTCGGGCTTGGGCTTGGGCTGGTGCTCGGACTTGGGCTCGGGCTGGTGCTCGGGCTGGTGCTCGGACTTGGGCTGGTGCTTGGGCTTGGGCTGGTGGCAGGACTCGTAGGGCGGCCGGCGGTGCTTGGGCAAGCAGCTGGGGTTGCGCTGGGGGTGGTGGTGCTGGCGCTCGGGGTGGTGCTGGCGCTCGGATTGGGGCTGGCGGTGGTGGTGCTGCTGGTGGTGGGGCTGGGGCGGGGGCTGGCGCTGGCGGCGGGGCTCTGGCAAACCACCGGGCCTGCGCTGGTAGTCGAGCTTGGGCAGTCAGCCGGGGCGGCCGCGTGATGGGTGCGGGTCGGCGGCGCCGGGCAGCTGGCGGCTGTCGCGGGCGGTTGGCCCGCGCCGTGGCCGCCGCTCACCCCGGACCCGCCGGCGCCGCCGGTGCCGCTTTGGTGCCCGTCGCTTACAAGAGACCGGACGAGTCCGGCTGTCTGCGAAATCGCCAACTGTGGCAGCGGAGTCAGCGCGAGAACACCTGCTGACACGAGGATGACGGCAATGGCCAGCACTGCGCCAGTGCGCAGCCACGCTGGGTGCCGCCGGCCGCGCAGTCTGCCGGGCCCCGATCCCCGCAACTGCTCGCTCACCCCCCGCAGCCACGCGGATATAGCTAGCAGCCCGCTCAGCGTGCGACTGGCCCCGGCGGAGTATCCGGCCATTATCCAGGCCACGAGCAGCGGGCGTGGCCTGGTCAGCCGGGCGCGGATCCGCTCCAGGCCATCGTCAGCGGGCTCTACCGAGCCGGCTGCCGCATGCAACGCGCGGCGCAGAAGCTCCTCAAGGTCACGATCGCGCTGGGTCATTTCTGGTTCTCCAGCAGACTACGCAGCGATGACATGGCCCGGGCGGTGTGGCTTTTGACGGCGCCCGGGCTGATCCCCATCGCCTGGGCGATCTGAGTCTGCGACAGGTCCCCGTAGTACCTCAGCACGAGCACCTCGCGCTGCCGCGGCGGAAGCCTGCGCAGCGCGGCGACCATTGCCGACCGCTCGAGCAGTTCGACCGCACCCTCCTCCGCACTGGGCATATCCGGCGGCGGCTTCGGAGCGTTCCGGTCCACGACCAGGCGATGCCGCAAAACGGAGCGAGACCCATTCACCACCGACCTCCGCAGATAGGACAGCGCCTTCTCGCTGTCCCGCAGCAGGCGCCAGCGGCTGTGCATCGCGATGAAGGACTCCTGCACTATTTCCTCGGCGGTCCCCACATCGCGTACCAGCAGCACCGCGAGGTGCACCAGTGATCGATAATGCGCGGCGTAAAGCGCAGTCACCGCACCGGCGGCACCCCCGTCAGCCGCGACCGGATCCCGGACGGCGGGCCTCGCCATAGGCTCGGGTACGCGAATAGCGCCCCCGGCCACACCTCCCCCGAACGACCGCACCGCCCCAGCCCGTCATGCCGCCGAACACTCCGGGCCGCCTATCCCCAGGCGGACCGCTGGACGCCCCCGGCCAACGCTTGAAAGACGATCAAGCCCACTAACCGGCAGCCCCACTGTTGTTTCAGACTGATGCTACGCAGGGCAAATGTCCAGTCACGCTGGACGGCATCACC
>JAOPYP010000513.1 GCA_025964635.1 Actinomycetes bacterium
TGCGGATGGCTGACCACCCAGGGGTGATTTTCAAAGACGGTCCGTCCGGCCGCCGGGCTGCCCTCGCCTACGGGCCAGACATCTGGGAAATCATTAAGTTCCTGCGTGAAGTCGACGAGCGCGGCCCAGCCGCGCTGGACGCTGCAGCCGAGGTGTTTGCCGCCGACGCCAGCCGGATCGCCACAGCCGTCAGCTACTACGGGGACTTCCAGGACGAGATCGATGCCGAGATCAGCGACGCTGATGAGGCATCGGCCCGCGCCGAGGAAGCATGGCAGGTACAACGGCAGCTCATCGCATGAGCCACCCGGCCAGCGCCCGCCTGGTGCTTGACGAGATGTTCTCCCCCGCCATCGCTGCCGCACTTCGCGACCTGGGCCAGGATGTGATCGCTGTGGCTGAGCGCGGCGAACTGAGGGCAATGAGCGATGACGGCGTCTTCGCCTGGGCAACCTCTCAACGTCGCTGGCTGCTCACCGAGAACGTCAAAGACTTCCGGCCCATCCTGCTACGGGCACTCCAGGCCGACACGGCCACAACGGGAATCCTCTACACCAGCAGCCGCGCTTTCCCGCGCTCAAGGAAAAACCCTGGGCCCCTGATTCAGGCAATCCATGCCTGGATGCTCAATGGACCACCCGAGGCACCACTCACCGAGGACTGGCTCCTCAACCCGGCAAGTCGCTAATTCTCTGGCACCGTCAAAGAAACCGAGTAACCGTCGGCAACGGCCGCCGAGCGCGCGAACGCCTAGGCCTGGTCCTCGTGCAGTGCGAGTTCTTGCAGGTCCCTGAGCAGGGTGACGGCCACGTCGTAGTGGGCTGGCAGCTTGGTGCTGATCAGCCTTTCGGCGTCGGCCCAGGCAGTCTCAGGGTCGTGGGCCAGTTGGTCCAGGCGCCTTTGCCGGGCTGCCGCCCGTTGTTGTTCCCGGAGGGCCTGCTGGGCGGCGGCCTTGACTGCAGTTCGCTGTTCGCGCTGCAATCCGCCCCGATCCGTCCGCCATATGTCCGTAACCGCTGCTACGCAGGGGCTCGAGGCGGCACACCATGAAGCACGGCGGCACAGCAACAAGAAGGCCCGCGAGACCGGGAAAACCCAGCTCACGGGCTATCTTCGCAGGTGGTGGCAGGTGTTGGGTCGAACCAACGTAGGCTAAGCCGACGGTTTTACAGACAGCTCCGCCGTCCCAATGGCAGGCTCCTGACCTGCGATTATCCGACCAATCATCTTCTGAAACGTTGCCGCCCGGGAATGCACAAGATCCAGCCGTCTGCCGGCCGGCAGGCCATACCACGGTGGTGGCGGGGCGCTGCGGCCGATGGCCGGGGCGGACCCGATAGGCGCCAGATACTGTCACACTTTAGAAAACGCTCGGAGCGGCCATTCTGGCTCCTATCCCGAGAGGATCCCTGGCCATGATCGACGATCCCGCACCGCCACTGACGGACCGGCACCCGCTCCGCCCGCTCGAAGCGGGAGAGATCGAGAGGGCGTCCGCGCTGGTGCGCAGTGCCCCCCAGTTCGAGCGGCCGACCCGCTTCGTGTATGTCTCGCTCGCCGAGCCACCCAAGGCCGAGGTGCTGGCCACCGGCGGTGAGCCGCGGGCCGCCCGGCTCGTCAAGGCCGTGCTGCGCAGCCCATTGCGGCGGGCCACCTATGAGGTCGTCGTCTCCCTCGACGACGATGCGGTCATTTCGTGGCTGCACCTCACCGGCGCGCAGCCATCGCTAACGCCGGATGAGTTGCTCACGGCGGAGGCCGCGGTCCGGGCCGACCTGCGCTGGCAGGCCGCTATGCGCCGGCGGGGCGTCTCGGACATGAGCCTGGCGATGATTGATCCGTGGCCACTCGGCCACTGGGGGGCCGGCGATGACCCGGATCGCGGGCGCTTCGTCAGGCCGCTCACCTGGGTTCGCTCGCATCCGGCCGATAACGGCTACGCACGGCCGGTCGAGGGGCTCATCACCCGGGTCGACCTGGATACCCTTCAGGTCGTGGAGGTCACAGACCTCGACGACGTGCCGGTCCCGCCCCGCCCGGCTAACTACTCGGCCGCGGCACTGCGCGACCCCGCCAACGTGCCGCACTTCCCGGACGGCCCGCGGTCGGGCCTGCAGCCGCTCGATATCGTCCAGCCCGGTGGCCCGAGCTTCGAGCTCGACGGTCACTACCTCCGCTGGCAGAAGTGGGAGCTGCGCATCGGCTTCACCGCCCGGGAAGGCCTGGTCCTGCACCAGATCGGCTACCGGGACGGTGACCGGCTGCGCCCGGTGATCTACCGCGCTTCGCTGTCGGAAATGTTCGTGCCCTACGGTGACCCGGCGGCAACCCACGCCCGCAAGATGGTGCTCGACGAGGGCGAACTCGGCATCGGGCTGCTCACCAACAGTCTCGAACTCGGCTGCGATTGCCTGGGCGAGATCGTTTACCTCGACGGAATCGTCAACAGCGAGGATGGCTCGGCGCGGTGCATACCTAACGCCATCTGCCTCCACGAGGAAGACACCGGCATTCTTTGGAAGCACACCGACTTCCGGACCGGGTACGCCGAGGTCCGCCGGTCCCGGCGGATGGTGATCTCGTCGATCGTGACCGTCGGGAACTACGAGTACGCCTTCTACTGGTACCTCTACCAGGACGGCTCCCTCCAGTTCGAGGTGAAGCTGACCGGCGTGATCTCCAACGGTGCCTGCCGCCCCGGTGAGACGCCAGCCCATGGGACCCTGGTCGCCCCAGGTGTCTACGGACCCAATCACCAGCATTTTTTCAACGTGCGCCTTGATATGACGGTGGACGGCTGCGAGAACCGCCTGGTAGAGGTCAACCCGGCCCGGATGCCCGTCGGCCCGGCCAACCCGGCCGGCACCGCGTGGACCGCGCCCGAGACGCTCCTGGGCCGCGAATCGCAGGCGCAGCGCCAGGTCGACCCGCTCGGCGGCCGCTACTGGAAGATCGTCAACACGTCGTCGGCCAATCAGCTGGGCCAGCCCGTCGCTTACAAGCTCATGCCCGGCGACAACGTCCGGCCGCTGCTCGATCCAGCCTCGCCGGTCCTGCGCCGGGCCGGATTCATCACCCGCCACCTCTGGGCCACCCGCTATGATCCCGGCCAGCTGTTCGCGACCGGCGATTACCCCTACCAGTCTCCCGGAGGCGACGGACTGCCGTCCTACGTGGCCGCCGACCGCGATCTGGTCGACGCCGACATCGTCCTCTGGTACACGTTCGGCCTCACCCATGTCGTGCGCCCCGAGGACTGGCCGGTCATGCCCGTCACGCCGATCGGCTTCCGCCTCGTTCCGGCCGGCTTCTTCGACGCGAACCCCGGTCTGGACGTGCCCGGAACCTCTTCCTGCCACTAGACCGGACTGTCCGCCGCACTCGAAGTTCGCGGGAACCTGGCCCAGTCGAGCATAACGGTCCGGCATAACAGCCCGCCAATCCCCGGAATCTCGATGATAATGGCCGCAGGCTGGCGCGATGACGGAAGATTCTGGCTGGGCGGGCGGTATATTAAATGGTCGTTTTAGGCAGCTCAGAGTGCCACACGGAATGCACTCCCCTGGGCGGCCGATGGATGCACGCCGCGGGTAGCGGACGTGGATAGCAGAATTCCGGCCGGAGGGCCGGCCGGGTCGCGGGGCAGGCAGGTTGCGTGGCCGACCCGGTCAGGCCCGGTGCCGCCGCTTGCCGAGGGATTCTGTGCCAGGCTGGAGTCCGCGCCCGGCCTTGCGGCGATGCTGGTTCCGGGTGTTACCGCGGCGTTAGTGCCTGGCCTGGTGGCTGCGGAGGCGTCGCGGGACTGGCTGAGGCCGTGCGGCAAGACTCAGCTCGCGGTGTCTTTCGCAGAGTCGCTGTGGCATTCCCACGAGGTGGACTTGCTGGTCTGGCTCGCGGCCACGAGCCGGTCGTCGGTGCTGTCCGGCTATGTGGAGGCGGCGGTGACGGCGATGGGAACCGATGCTGGGGGTGACGCCGAGTCGGTTGCTGCGCGCTTCCTCAGCTGGCTCGGCCAGACCCGCCGACCGTGGCTGGTGGTGCTCGACGATCTGTCCCATGAGGCGGATCTCGAAGGACTCTGGCCGGACGGGCCGGCGGGCCGGGTCCTGATCACCACGAATTCCGCGGCTCTTTCCGGCAAGCACCGGGCGCTGGTCGTCCCGGTCGGGGGTTTCAGTGCTCGCGAGGCCCTGAGCTACCTGATGGGCCGTCTCACCGCGGACCCGGACAAGCGCATCGGGGCGATAGACCTCGCCAGGGATCTTGGTGGCGAACCGCTGGCGCTCGCTCAGGCCAGCGCCGTGATCGCGAGCGGGGCGCTGTCTTGCCGCGATTACCGGGTCTATTTTGGGCGCAGGCGGGAGGAACTGGAGGCGGCTGGCAGCGCGCCGGCGGCCGCCGAAGTCACCTGGACGTTTTCTGCCGAGCAGGCTGAGCGGCTGTCGCCGGGCGGAACCACCCAGTCCCTTCTGGCACTGGTCGCACTGCTAGACGGCGACCGGATTCCCGGTGAGCTCTTCACTACGTCGGCTGCGTGTAAATACCTAGCGGGGGACGGCGTCCAGAGCCCGGCGGACCGGGAGCATGCCCGGGGCGCGCTACTCACCCTGGAACGGACGGGTTTGCTGGCCATCGACCGGGCGCGCATGCCGCCAACGGTCCGGATGAACTCGGTGATTCAGGCGGCCGTCCGGTCGGCGATGCCAGACGGGACGCTAGACCGGACGGCGAGGGCGGCAGCGGACGCGCTGCTTGAAGTGTGGTCCGAGGATGCTCTGGAGCCGTGGCTTGCTGAGGACCTGCGGTCATGCGCGGCAAGCCTGGAGCAAGCCACTGGAGATGTGCTGTGGGCGGGTGGCTGCCATCCGCTGCTGATGCGGGCCGGGCGGAGCCTGGTCAGCGCGCGCTTGACCGGCCCGGCCGTCGCCCACTGGAAGGAGCTTGCCGCGGTCAGCGACCGGGTTCTCGGGCGAGGCCACGCGGACACCCTGGTGGCCTTCCAGCAGCTGGCCGACGCGTACCTGACGGCCGGGCGGGCGACGGAGGCCGTTTTGTGGTTTCAGTGGGTTCTGGCTGACCGGGCCCGCACGCTCGGACCGGATCATCCCAGCACCATCACGGCCCGGCGTAATCTCGGGCGTGCCTCAGCGGCGGCGAACCAGCCCCGCGAAGCGGTTACGATCCTGGATGGCGTGGTCGGCGACTGCGAACGCGTCCACGGGACGGACCACCCCGACACGCTCGACGCCCGGGATGAACTCGCCGCCGCGTATCGCGCTGCAGGGCAGTTCGCGGACACGATCAGGTTGAGCCGGCGCACGCTGGCTGACCGCGAGCGCCTTCAGGGACCCCAGCATCCCGACACCATGACCACCCGGCAGCGGCTGGCCGACGCCTACCTGGCCGAGGCCCGGCTCAAGGACGCCCTTTCCCACTACAAGCGGATCCTAGCCGACCGGGAACGCATCCTTGGCCCCGACCATCCCGACACCCTGGGCACAGTCAGCGCCCTCGCCTCCGCCTACCACCTGGCGCGGCGACTCAAGGACGCCCTCCCGCTCTACGAGCGGGCGCTCCGTGACCGGGAGCGCGCCCAGGGGCCGGACCATCCGGACACCCTCGGCGCGCGCGGCAACCTAGCCTCCGCCTACCACTCGGCGGGCCGGCTGGCCAGCGCGCTGGAACTCTACGAACAGAGCCGCGCAGACTGCCAGCGGGTTCTGGGAGCCCGCCACCCGGACACCCTCGCCGCACGCGCCAACCTGGCGCATGCGTACTACGACCTAGGCCGCCTGACCGAGGCGGTCACGCTACTCCAGGACACCCTCGCGGCCTGTGAACGGTTCCTGGCACCGGCCGATCCGCTGACGGCAGCCGTGCGGGAGAGCCTCGACGCCGTCAGCCGGGGATGACTCGCGCTGCCCAGGCGCCGTCTTGCCAGGGCGCCCGGCTGGCCTTCCTATCCGGCGGGCAGCTGATAGCTCCTTATCCCCTTCCGCGCATCGAGCTCGAGTAGCGCTCCCCGCAGGACCCCGTCGCCGTACTCGCTGCCCGGGTTGATGGCAAGTGCCCGGCCCAGCCTCACCGCTCCCCTGGACTCATGGATATGCCCGTGCAGCCCGAGCATCGGCTGGTGGCGCTCCAGCACCCGGCGCACCGCCTCAGAACCAACCGATTTCATCGCCACGGCACCGCCTTTGACCACGGGCTTCAGGGAATCATCGAGCTCTGGTGCCAGGTCGATGGCGGTGCGGGCCGGAGGGACATGCAGGTTGAATACCGCGCGCTCAGGCCGTGGCACCTCGGCGGCCACCTTCTCGATCCGGTGTTCCAGCTCGTCATCGTCCATCTCTCTCGGGGTGTTCCACGGGGTGCGGTTGGACCAACCGCAGGAGATCATCGTGATGCCCTCGCCAAGCTCAATGAGCTGGCCCTCGGTCTCGGTCACGGTGGGCGACTCCCGCAGCATCTCCTGGAGTTGAGGTGGGTCATCGTTGCCGGTCATCATGTAAAGCCGGATGCCGGTTCCGGCCAGCCTCTGCTCCGCAAGATCGAGCCAGCGGGCCAGGGTCTCGCGCATCAGGGACAGGAAGACGGCATCCACGGCGGCGGGCTGGTCCCAGGTCGCCTCGAGTTCCTCGTCGGTAGTCCGGTAGGGATAGAACCCCATGTCCCGGATCCTGGCCTCGGACTGGTGGACGTCGGCTTCTGTCAGCACCTTCTCGCCGGTCATCTGGCGGATGAGATAGCCCCCGCCGGGGCGGGACACGACGGGAACCACCGCCTTGCCTGAGACGTCACCACCCATGATCAGGGTGTCAGCGCCGTAGAACCGGCCCGCGTTCAGGAACTTGCGCCAGCACACCTCCGAGCCGTGAATGTCGGTGGCGAAGTAGACCTTCATGGTCACCGGGTGACCTCCTCGGGAACCTGGTACCACCGTTTTCTGCGGCCCACCCTGGCCCGCGCCCGCCACGACATGGTCTTGGGGGCCGCCTGCATGGCCGCGCCGGTCGCCACAATCCGGCTGGCGATCCGCTTCCGGTCGGCCGGGCCCGTGACCAGGTCGCCGAGCAGGTCGCCGCAGGCTTCGAGGTTCTGCGTCACGGTCGTGTAGAGACCCCAGTCAGCCGCGCACAGGGCCGTCAGCCGGGTGAGGTTCAGCTGGCCCGGCCCGTCGCCGCCTGCGGGCTGGTGATCCCAGAGCAGCATGGCCACGTCGGACAGGTCCTTGGCGTTGATCTCGGCGATCTGAAGCTTGGTCAGCAACAGCTCGGCGGCGGCCAGGGTCTCCGGCTCCGCCTCCAGCCTGGCCCCGAGATCGAGCGTGTGCGACATCTGGAAGGTGTCGAGGAACACGTCGACTTGCTGACCGCCCGGGCTGTGGTAGAGCAGCCGCCGGGCACCGTGCGTGGCGTTGAACACCCGCTCCGGCTCGAACCCCGTCTCCTCCAGCAGGGCACGCAGCGAGCGCGACTGGCGCTTGTGCGCGACCAGGTCGATGTCCGGGTACTGGCGCCCCAGCGCGGCCCGGGCCGCGGGGGACCCGCGGATCCAGATAGCCACCCCGCCGAGCAGCCGCACCGGGATGGACCGCGCGGCCGCCGCAGCGACTACCCCGCGGCCCGCGGTCACCATCGGCGGCTCGCCGCCCGTGACCGGGCCGCAGGGATCTGCGGCCCGGTCAGGGGCGGGAACGCGGCCACCCCCCGAAGGGTCGCCGGCCATCCAGGTGGGACTTTCGTTCATTCCGGCGGGATCTCAGCGAAGGTCTGGCCGAAGCTCATGCCCTGGTGGCGACGGTAGAGACGGGCACCGATGTAGTAAATGACGCCGATCGCAGGCGCCGAGAACGCCTCCAGCATCGGCTTGAGGCCGAACGTCCCGCCGAAGCCAGTGTGGAACGCCACGTAGATCACGAAACCCCAGGAGACCGCGGAGATCGCAGCGACCCAGGTGATGACCGGCACCCCGGCGATCTTGGTGCGGGCCCACCCCGGCCCCTGGGCGTGCAGCTGCGGACGACGCCAGGGGGCGATGGCCGCGGCGATCGACACGATGATGAACGCCAGCGCCAGCACCGCGACGATATTCAGCAGGTAGGCGCCCAGGCCCTGATAGATGTTGAGGTAGTTGAGCAGTTCCACGACGCACCCGATGGTCACGGTCGCGATCACAGGGGTGTGGAAGCGGTCGGACACGGTCGTGAGCTTCTCCGGCGCGAGCCGGTCGAAGGACCAGGCGAACAGGTTGCGTGTGCCGAGCATGAACCCGGTCGGGGTCCACCACAGGATCGAGGCCACGAAGCACAGCGCGATGAACACCAGCAGCCAGTGCGGTCCGGGCAGGAACTTGACCAGGGCCGGCAGGTACGGCAGGAACTTCAGGTTCCAGTGCGCCGAGCCGCCGCCGAGGCCCATGAACACCGACGCGCCGAAAAATTTGAACCCGAAGTACTTGTAGATCAGGCCTACGCCGAGGACGTACCCGATGGCCGATATCAGCAGCGCGCCGAGGATCGAGGTGGCGGCCGTGCGGCGGACGTTGCGGATCTCGCCGGCGAAGTACCCAGTCCACTGGAAGCCGGTGTACACCTGGAACGAGTAGATCATGGCGAAGATCGTGGCTCCCCAGCCGATGCCGCCCCCAGCACTGAAGCCCAGGCCGTGCGCCCGGGAGATGATGGCGTTGTAGGTGGTGCCGGAACTGGCGTTCCAGCTGCTGACGAAGTGGCTATGGCTGCCGACCAGCATCGCGACCAGCCAGGCGAGCATGCCCAGCCACACGATTGCGAACGTGACCACCATGTAGCGGGCCACCACCCGGACCCCGAAGATCATCAAGATCGTGAACGCAGCCGTGAGGATGGTCGCGACGACCATCAGCTCACCGTTGCTCGGCGAGGTCAGCGCCGCCGAGTGCCATCCGCCGACGAACGCCGCCGCCGGGCCCATGACCGAGAGCATGTACGTGAAGTTGAACGCGATCCAGGTCAGGAACACGAACGTGATCGAGAAGTTGACGAAGAAGCCGAGGAACGGGGTCAGCGTCCGCGACACCCAGACGTAATCACCGCCCGACCTCGGCATGATCACGGTGAAGTACAGGTACACCAGGCCGCAGGTCGCCACCAGCGGGGTGGCCAGCAGGAACGAAAGAAGCATGTTCGCGTGCGGCCAGAACATCGGAGTAAACGCCATCACCTCGGTGATCCCGACCGGAATGAGCACCGCCGAGAAGACCAGGTTGAACGCATCGAACGCGCTCAGCTCCCGGACTAAGCCGGTCGCGTTGCGTACGAACAGATTCCGGCTGCCGCCCGGCGGCTGTGCACCAGGCCGGGTACCTGTGGTTGTCAACTTCTTCCTCCTCTATTCTTCGCCATTTACGCCCGACAACCCCCCAGGCCCGGCACACGTCCGCGCCGGCGTCTCCATCAGTGTGAGACAGGGACTTCCACGTCCATAACAGATCATTCCGCATTAAAGGGGCCAGGGGAACCGCCTCGACGCAGGCAGTCCCTCGCGAGCGGCGGCATGGCCTGCCCCGGGCGGGCGGTGCCCGGCGTGCACGGCACACCACCAGCGCCGATGGCACGGCTCAGCCTGCTGTTGCATGAACGGTCGCGCACTCGCGGCCAGCAACGCCGCGGCATGGGAGCGGGGGCTGCGAGGCGCAGCTCGCCACAGCCGCCGGGCAACGCGACGGTGCCGCTGATCACTTAGCTGCTATTTCCCGGATCTGACGACGAAAGATGCCGGAACCTTTTCCAGCCCATCACCGGGGGCAGCGCGCCTCCTTAACCGGCCAATCCGTGGTGTTGAACATGGCCTGCCCGGCTGGGCGACACGTGACCTGTCCGGGTCGCTTCGGGACTACAACGCTGAGCCAGCTTCGGGCTTGCAAGCCTTGATGAGGTCACGGCCGGCACCGAAGCGCCGGGCCCACCGGCCGACCTGTTGGTACCGGGGCGGAGAAGCAACAGGCTCAGGGTCACAGGTCGCGGCTGAGGAGCTCGTCCCACCGCTCGCGGCGGACCACCAGCTTGGTGTCGCCGTCGTCGGCCAACACGACGGGGATCCTGCGGGCGCCGTTGTAGTTGTTTGACATGGTGTAGCAGTACGCCCCGGTCACCGGGACCACGAGCAGGTCGCCGACCTTGGGATCGCGCAGCGGGACGTTTGCGCTGAGGACGTCACCGGATTCGCAGTGGCGGCCCACAACGGTGACTGGCTGGCCGCCGCCGACGCGGTCGGCGATCGTCGCCTCGAACCGCTGCCCGACCAGTGCCACCTCGAGGTTGTCGCCCATGCCGCCGTCGACCGCGACGAAGGTGGTCGCGCCGGGCTTAACCGTCGTGACCCGGTAGACGGTAACGGCGTTCGGCGCCACCACGCTGCGCCCAGGTTCGATAAGGATCCGGGCGCCGGGCGGCAGGTGCTCGCGCGCCGCGCTGATCAGCACATCCAGGTACTCGCCCAGGCTGGGCGGCTGATCGGTGTAGGTGTACCGGCAGCCCAGGCCGCCGCCAAGGTCGTATACCGGGTAGTCGCCGAGCGCGGCCAGCGGCGCGACGGCTGCAGCAAGCTCATCGGCCACGAGAATCTGCGAGCCGACGTGCGTGTGCAGGCCGTCCATGCGCAGCCGGGCCGAAGCCTCGATCCGCGAGATGGCCTGACGAGCCGCCGCCGGAGACAGCCCGAACTTCGAGCCCGAATGCCCGGTCGCGTAGGCAGGGTAGGTGGAACTCTGCACCCCGGGGATCACCCGGACCAGGCATCCCTGCACTCGGCCCGCCGGGACCACGACATCCAGCCGGTCGATGTCGTCCTCATTGTCGACCACGACAGTACCCACCCCGGAACGCACCGCGAGCTCGATCTCCTCGGTGGTCTTAGCGTTGCCGTGCAGGACCAGCGTGGCCGGATCCGCCCCAGCGGCGAGCGCGGTGACGATCTCCCCGCCGCCGGCCACATCGAGCCACAGACCCTCGGTGACCATCAGCCGCTGAACGGCGGTGCACGGGAACGCCTTCGACGCGAACACCACCTGGGAATCCGGCCACCGGGCGGCTAGCTGCTCCCGGTAGTCACGCGCCCGCTGCCGAACCGCCTGCTCGGCAACCACCAGCACCGGCGTGCCCTGGGCGGCCGCCAGATCGTCGAGCCGGCAACCGCCGATCCGCAGCATGCCATCGCCGTCTTGCGCGGTACCCGGCGGGAACAGGCCGAGCAGGTCATCCGGCCCCGTCATCGAACTCCGCCGCCGTCCCGCACCTCAGCAGGCTAGCTGCTGGCGCCGGGCGAAGGACAAGGATCGGGTCATGAAGGATCGACTAGCGGAAGGGAAGCGCATACCCGCCGCCCACTACCGAATACGCGCCGGGATCTCGAAAGTTACCGGCTAACGAACCAGGTCAGCCGTGGGACCGTCTCTGTCCGCCAGACAGCCGCAGCGGTGGATTGGCAGTTGCCGGCGTGAGCTGCTGGACCGACCCTGATCTGGAACCAGCGCCACCTGATGACGACCCACAGGTCAGCCGTTGTGGAGCTGGGCGAGGCCGTCGAGGATGAAATCGAGCGCGAACTCGAACTCGGCGTCGTCATCGCACCGGCCGAGGGCGCCCCCGTGGGTGACCGCGAGGGCCATCTCCACGACGTAGGGATGGCTGGCGCCGAGTTCGCTGGCGAGGCTGGCGGCCGCCTCCGGCTCAAGTTCCTCGGAATCGTCGAAGAGAGCCTGCGTGAACCCGAGGACGCGGCTGCCGAGGATGTGCAGGGCGTGATGCGTCTGTGCGATCGAGAAGCCACCTTCCCGGAGGATGCCGAACACTGAGTTGACGTATTGCAGCACGGCGGGCCCGGGCGCGGTCTGCATCTCGACCGTGCGGGGTGCCCACGGATGACGCAGCATCACGCTGCGCGCGGCGAGCACCATCTGACGCAGCGACATCTTCCAGTCGACACCGCCGGCACCCATCGGGATCTGGCTGATCACGGCATCGGTCATCCCGTCCAGAAGGTCGTTCTTGTTGCGCACGTGCGTGTAGAGGGACATCGCCTCGACACCCAGTTCCTGCGCGAGCCTGCGCATGCTGATCGACTCGATGCCGTCCCGATCGGCGAGCTCGATGGCAGCTGCCATCACCCGCTCTCTCGTCAGCTGAGTGCGGCG
>JAOPYP010000529.1 GCA_025964635.1 Actinomycetes bacterium
CCGGCGGGCCCAGCGGAGGCTCCGGTGGTGAGCAAGTCACCGCCACCGCGATCCCCTACTTCCAGTGGGACAACCGGGATGGCCGCCCCATGCAGGTCTGGATCCCGGCGGCCAGTCCCCGCACCTAACCCCGGTTCCCCGCCAATCCACCTGCCGCCCCCGGCCCCAGCCAACGAACCTGGCCAGCCCGGCAACCTCACCCGACTCCTGAGCGCGGGCAACCCACCCGACCTCGAGCGCGGGCAACCCCACCCGACTCCTGAGCGCGAACAACCCCGCCCGACCCTGACTGCGGGCAACCCCACCAGGCCCCTGAGCCCCCGCACCCCTCGCACTCCCGCCCGACCGCTGATCCGGCCGACCCGCCTGACCCCTAATCCCGGCCAGCGCGCCATGCACCCAACCCCAGGAAACCCAGCTGACCCCTGAACCCCAGCAAACGCACGCCCCCGTCGTGATCAACCGTTTGGTGTCGCGACAGCGACACCAAACGGTTGATCACGAACTGCTCGGGCTGCTGGGTTAGAAGGAGAAGCCGCCGGGACGGCCGTTGCGGTCCGCGATCAGCCCGGCCAGGGTGGAGATCGCGATCTCGGCGGGGGTACGTGAGCCGATGTTCAGCCCGATCGGCCGGTGGACCCGGGCGATGTCCGCCTCGGCGACGCCGAGCCCGGCCAGGGCCTCGAGGTGCGGCCCGGGATGCCGGGGATTGCCCATGATCCCCACCCAGCGGGCCGGGCTGGCCAGCGCCTCACGCAGCACCACCCCGAGCTCGGGCCGGTGGTGGTCGGTCACCACCAGATCGGCGGTGGCGTCCAGGTACTTCGCGGCGTCGCCGGTCACCTCGTAGCCGGTCGTCCGGGCGCTGGCGGCGAGGTCGGGGTCGGGTTCGAGCAGCACGACGCGGTATCCGGCGTCCCCGGCGAAGTGCAGCAGGAACTCAGCGACCGGAGACGCGAACGCCGCGACCAGGGTCTTCTCGCCGGCGGCCACTGGTTCGTGGCCGTGGGCGACCTGGCACGCCGCGCTCTCATCCTGCTCGTCTCCCATGGTCTCGAGCTTGCCACGCCGGGGGACGCTTTGGCGACGTCGCCCGGGGGGAGATACCTGATCGGGCCGGTGGGCCATGATCATTAGAAGTCATGTTCAGAGAGGACAGCGGGCATGCAGCTCAGCGCGCGCAACCAGATCAGGGCAACGGTCACGGGCATCACCTCCGGCGAGGCCACGGCCAACGTGGTCCTGGAGGCTAGCGGCGTCCGGCTGGTCGCCTCCATCACGGTCGAGGCGGCCCGGGAGCTCGGGCTGGCCGAGGGCCGTGAGGTCATCGCGGTGATCAAGGCCTCCGACGTTATCGTCGCGGTCCCGGACTGACCGCGGCTGCTTTCCCGCTCACGGCCCCAGTCTCCGCCGGGCCTGACCGGGCCCGGGTCAGCGCCTGCTCGATCATGGACCCCGCCAGCCCGGCCGTGAGCACGAACGCCAGTGAGGTGGCCAGGTTCATTCCCACCATGTGCCGGGTGGTGGAGATACCGGCGTAGTAGGCGGGCGGGATGAACGCGGCCATGGCGCACCCGATCATGCACAGCACCACGACCGCACCGTCCCGGTGCCAGGCCCGGGCCCGCCCCCAGGCCAGCGCGGCGATCGCCACGGCCGCCATCACCAGCCACAACGGGACCAGCCCCCAGAGGCCCAGGCCCGGGGGTAGCTGGTGCATCAGCCAGGTCAGCACGACCACCCGGGACTCGTACGCGCCCCTGGGATGACCCGCGTCCACCGGGTAGTCGCCGAGTGAGGTGATCCGGAACCGCTGGGCCGCGATCGCGGCCGACCGGCCCACGCTGAAGATGCTGCCCGGATGGGTCAGCAGATAGTGGGTGATGTTGCCGTCACTCAGCTTGCCGGTGTACCGGGTGTACAGCGGGCTCTGCCGGACCGAGGTCCTGTCCCAGTAGTAGTGGCCCGCGTACCGGGCCCAGCTGACCGGGAGGCCCAGCGCCCGAAGCTGCGCGGGCGCGGTGGCCCGCTTGGTCACGATGTCGGTGAACAGCATGTCCACGGCCTGGATGTGGTGCAGCCGCTGGCCGTAGGAGCTCAGGTAGTCCCAGAGCGCGTAGGCACCGGCCATCACGGCCAGGACCAGGGAGACCACGACGGCCGCAATAGCCTGCCGGGTCCGGAACCGGCCCAGCCCGCGCCACGGCCCGCGGCCGGTGGCGGCCAGCACCAGCGCGATGCAGATCGGTGCGGCGACGACCACGTACTGCTCCTTGGACAAGACGGCCAGGAAGCCGCCGGAGCCGGCCAGAATCAGGCCGAACACGGTCAGCCGCCAGCCCCGCCCGAGGTAGACCAGGCCCGCCGCGACCAGCAGGAGACCGACCAGCGCGCCGGGCTCGCTGAACGGCCCGGCGAACACGTCGAAGAAGGCCGCGTCCGCGATGATCAGCCAGCAGGCGGCCGCAACCAGCAGTTGCGCCCACAGCCTGATCCGCAGCCCCACGGCCAGGCTCGCGATCGCCACCGAGACGAGCGCGCACATCACGACCGCCACCGCGATCAGGTTCAGGGTGCCGGACAGGCCCAGGACCGGGGTCAGGAGCCGGCCCAGCGTCAGCGGGACCAGTTCCGACGACGGATAAGGGACCCGCCCGGCACACTTCTGTTTCGGCACATACTCGAAATAGGAGAAGCGGAAGAACCGGGGATGGTTACCGGTGAGGGGACCCAGCCCGAGCCCGCACAGCAGCCGGGGACCGTCCCGGTTGTCAGCCTGGCCCACCGGCGCGGGCACCAGGAAGCGGATCAACAGCAATCCCAGCGAGGCACCGAAGATCGCCAGCCAGCGGCCGGTGGTGCCACGCAGGTAAAGGCCAGGGCGGCCCGGTGACCCACCGCCGGTTATCTCATGACCAGCCCGTTCATCGCCAGGCACTAGGTCGACCTCTCGGTGATCCAACTCCCGTGATCAGCAGCTCCGGCCCTGATCTGAGCCGGATACTGAAGGCAATTTTTTACCGTGGGTTTTGACTTTGTATTGGCGGCCTTGAATATTCTCCTACGGAAGGATTACTGCCCGAGCCAATCCCCAGGGCGCTATCCCCAGGAGGGTACTCCGTGCCGCCCCGGATCTCTATCTGCAGCAGTAGTCCGGGTGTCGGGATCTAGCTGGGCTTTCGTGGATGAGCCTGGGGCGTCTACCCCTGGAACGGGTTCATGATCAACGTGTTCGGCCAGCCGGGCCCGGGCCGAACAAACCACCATCGTGAAAGGGTGCTCCGCCGCTGATCGCGCTTACGGTGAGGCAGGCCGGAATGTCTGCTCCAGGACCTTGAAGATGCGCCAGCTCTGGCCCCACTCACTTTCAGGTGTGGACCAGTACAGGGCGTAGGCGTGGTGGGAGTTGGCCAGGACGTTGCGATTGAGCACGTGGGTCAGAACGCCCTGGTGGTAGTACGTGAATTCCCAGTCCGCGGCCTTTTCCGCCTGCGGATAACGGATGCCCTCCAGACGGATCCGGTGGTAGCCGGGATAGGTGCTCGCCCGGTTGGCCTCCTGCTGCTGCCAGTCCTTGAGCGGATCGGGCTGGGGGTGATCGCTCTGGTCGATGAGGAGGAACTGCGCTCCCGAGGGCGGCAGGAGATAGACGTAGTGGCCCTGGTGTGACACCCGCCAGCCGTTGGGCACCGCGATCGAGAACCCGGTCGAGTTGCGGAACCCGTGGTAACCGGCCGGGATGGTGGCTGGCCCGAGCGGGCCCGATCCCGATGTCGATCCTGATCCCGATCCCGATGTCGGGGTCGGCGAGGTCGGCTGTGCGGTGGTCGGGGCGGACTTGGCACTGGGTGTGGGTGACGCGGAATGTGAGGACGCCGGACGGCCCGTGGAGTGGTGCGGGTTCGGGCCAGAGAGAGTTCTGTGCTGGGTGGTCATGATCATGGTGGCGACCACGCCGGCCACGAGGATCAGCGCCGCGGCCGCGGCCAGCACCCAGACGAGCTGTTTGCGGCGCGGCGGCCGGCTCATTTCCTGGGTCGTCGGCGCGGCGCCGGACCGGCCGGGCAGGCCCGGGATCAGTCCGGCGGCGTCGGCCGGGCCGGGTAGGGATGAGTCCGGCTCGGCCTGAGGGGGCGCGTCCGGGTGGCCGGCCGGGCCGGGCTGCTCCGCAACGCCATGTGAACCGGCCACACCGGCCAGACCGGCCGGCCCTGGCTGCTCGGGGTCGTCCGGCATCCCGGCTACCCCGGCCGCGCCTAGGGGGCCGACTGGCCTGGCCGCACCTGCATAACCCTCCACACCAGACGAGTCTGGGAGGACGTGCGGGTCGGGCTCCTCGGGCCGTGCGCCGGGGTCTGGCTCCTCGGGCAGGGGGTGCGGGCCCCGCTCGTGCGGCAGAGCCTGCGGCTCCGGCTCCTCCGGCAGGGCGTGCGGGTCCGGCTCGTGCGGCAGAGCCTGCGGCTCCGGCTCCTCGGGCAGGGCGTGCGGGTCCGGCTTGTGCGGCAGAGCCTGCAGCTCCGGCTCCTCGGGCACGGCGTCAGGGTCGGGCTCGTCGGGGAGCGCGTCAGGGTCGGGCTCGTCGGGGTTCGCCTCGGGGTCTGGCTCGCGGGGCGGGGTCTGCGGAGCAGGCTTCTCAGTCAGGGCGTCCTGGCCAGGCTCGTCCGGCAGGGCGTCGGGCCCGGGAGTCAGAAGGCCGGGGTCTGGTTCGGCGGGTGGGACGGCGTCCCACGGGCGGAGCGTGCGGGTGTGCTCGGCGCTTTCCAGGCTGCTGCCCGGTCGCGTCCGCCCGGCCTTCCCGCCGTCGGCTGCACTCTGCGAAGCCGCGGGCAAGGGGGCGGTCTTGGACCCATCCCCGGACTCGGCGATCTCGCGGAGCATCCGCTCGGCCTCGGCCGGGCCCAGGCGGCGGGCCGGGACGTGGTCCAGCAGCCCTCTGATCACCGGCCACAGCACCCCGGCCCGGCTCGGCGGATCCGGATCCTCATTCACCACCGCCATCAGGGTGGGCAGGGCCCCGGCGCGGTCGTAGGCGGGCCGCCCCTCGACGAGGGCATAGAGCGTGGCCCCGAGCGACCAGAGGTCCGACTCGGGTCCGCCTCGCTCGCCGCGGGCGCGCTCCGGGGCGATGTACGAGGGCGAGCCCACCAGGATGCCGGATGTGGTGAGCGCCGGGCTGTCCTGCGTCCGGGCGATCCCGAAGTCGGCCAGGATCACGCGGCCGTCCGGGTCGATCAGCACGTTCCCCGGCTTGACGTCGCGGTGCATGATGCCGAGCGCGTGCGCCGCGCTTAAAGCGGTCAGGACTTGCAGTCCGACCCGGGCGGCCTGCTGTGCGGTCAGTGGGCCGTTCGCGTCCACCAGCTCTCGCAGCGACCGGGACCGGACCAGTTCCATCACGATCCAGGGCCGCCCGTCGTCCTCGACGACGTCGTAGATGGTCACCACGTTCGGGTGGCTCAGCCGGGCCGCGGTCTGCGCCTCACGCAGGGTGCGCTCACGGAGCAGATCCCGCTCACGCTCGGTCATATCGGCGGGAGGGGATACCTCCTTCACCGCCACCTGGCGGGAGAGGAGGTCATCCTCGGCGAGCCATACGGTGCCCATCCCGCCGTTGCCGAGCGCCGAGATCAGGCGATAACGGCCCGCGACCACATGCCCTGTGACAATCGGCGCTCCCACCGGTGGCGAGCTACCCACTGGCCGGGAATCAAACCCGCTGGACCGTGCTGCGGCGGCTGGCGGGGCCGTACCGGCCGCCGCAGCCGCGTGGCCCCGCGGATGCGGCTGCGCGGCCTGGCGGACG
>JAOPYP010000579.1 GCA_025964635.1 Actinomycetes bacterium
ACGCCGATCACCCGCAGCCGGGAGATGCCCCCGTCGGGGTAGATGTCCAGCCGCACCAGCCCGGCCGGGCCCGCACCGACGTTGGCTGCCCCGGCCCGGATCCGGAACCACTGCTCGGTGTCCGGGATCAGCCGGGTCCGCGGCAGCAGTTCCGTCCCGGTCTCCGCGTCGCTGAGCCGGGCGTGGCCGGGCGCGTTGCCGGCGAAGCGGCTGGTGTCGATCACCGCGTGGTGCAGCACCCCAGGCACGGCCAGCCGCACCACCAGCCAGTCATGCCCGTCGTCGCGGCGGCGGGCCGTCTCCCAGCCGTCTGACATGACCTGGGCCCGCCCCGGCGCGAGCGCGTTGGCCGGCGAGGAGAAGAACATGTTGCTGCACGCCTCCACCCGGCCACCGGTGCAGGTCGCGGCCAGGTCCACCCGGCCGCCTAGCCGCCGGGGATCGGGCACCACCTCGCCGAGGACGCGCAGCCGGGCCACGCCCCCGTCGGGATGGATGGTCAGCCGGACGTGGGTGACGAGCCGGTCCGGGCTGGTGACCCGGACCAGGTTGGCCCGGTCACCCCCGAGATCGGTCTTGTCCGCCAGCGGGCTCCAGGCGGCGGCGCGCACCTCGGCCGCGGTGGGGTAGCCGAGCAGCGTGGCGCCGTCGACCGAGCCGAACGGCGGGTAGTTGCCCCGGAAGTGCGCGGTGTCGATGTTGACACCGCGGACGATGGCGGGCGCGGCGAGCCGGATGATGACGAAGTCCTCACCGGGCTCGCGGCGCCGCCGGGTCTCCCAGCCGTCGTAGATCTTGCCGCGGATCCCGAAGGCCGCCGGGTCGTGCACCGGAGGCCGCGGGTCGATGAGGCTGTGCGCGTCCGCGTAGAACTCGTCGTTGGCGTAGAGCACCGACCCGCCCAGGGCCCGGCTGGCCAGGTCGGGCAGTCCGGCGAAATCGGGGGTGCTCCGGCCAGCCGGGCGGTCTGCGGTCATGATGCTCCTCCCGTGGACGGGGCCGCGCCCGTGACAGCCGAGATGAGCTGCCCGGCCCGTGGGCCTGACCCGGCCGGCCGCCCGGCCAGCCAGGTCTGCCGGACCACGCCGCGCAGGGTCTGGCCCGCGTAGGGGGTGACCGGGTGCCGGTGCCGCAGCGCGGCCGGGTCCACCGGGAACCGCTCGTCCGGGGCGAACACGCACAGGTCGGCCCGCAGCCCGGGCGCGATCGCGCCCCGGTCCGCCAGGCCGGTGAGTGCGGCCGGGGCCGCGGCCATCCAGGCTGCGACGCGGTCCAGGCCGATGCCGCGCCGTGCGGCCTCGGTCCACACCGCGGGCAGGCCGAGCTGGACCGAGGCGATGCCGCCCCAGGCGTCCCCGAAGTCCCCGGTGTCCAGCCGCTTGGCCGCCACGGTGCACGGAGAGTGGTCGGACACGACGCAGTCGATCGTGCCGTCCAGCAGTCCCGCCCACAGCGCGTCACGGTTGGCGTCGTCCCGGATCGGCGGGCAGCACTTGAACTGGGTAGCACCGTCCGGGACGTCCTCGGCGCGCAGGGTGAGGTAGTGCGGGCAGGTCTCGGCGGTGACCGGCAGCCCGGCCGCCTTGGCCTCGCGGAGGGCGGGCAGCGCCGCCGCGCTGGCCAGGTGCACGACGTGGGCCCGGCACCCGGTGCGCCGGGCCTGCTCCAGCAGCGTCGTAATGGCCCGCTGCTCCGCCTCGGGCGGCCGCGAGGCCAGGAAGTCCGCGTACCGGCGGCCGCGGGCCCCGGGGGCCGCCGCGATGACCTCCGGGTCCTCGGCGTGCGCGATGAGCAGACCGCCGAAGCTCGCGATCTCGGTCATGGCCGCGCCGAGCTGGGCGGGGTTCAGCGGCGGAAACTCATCCACGCCCGAGGGGAGCAGGAAGCACTTGAAGCCCACCACGCCCGCCTCGTGCAGGGGCCGCAGGTCGCCGGCGTTGCCGGGCACCGCCCCGCCCCAGAACGCCACGTCCACCGCGAGCTGCCCGGCCGCGGCGGCCTGCTTGGCGCGCAGCGCGGGCACGCTCACGGTGGGCGGGATGCTGTTCAGCGGCATGTCCACGATCGTGGTCACCCCGCCCGCGGCCGCCGCCGCGGTCGCGGTGGCGAAGCCTTCCCACTCGGTCCGGCCGGGCTCGTTCACGTGCACGTGGCTGTCTACCAGCCCCGGCAGCAGCACCTCGTCCACGGCCAGGGTCAGGGTCGCGGGCGGCGCGTCCGGGTAGGCGGCCAGGCCGGTGATGATCCCGTCGCTGAGGAGCACGGTCGCGGCCCGCTCGCCGTCCGGCGTGATGACCCGGCGGCCCCGGATCGCCGTTACCTCACCCACCCCCTGCACCTCCCGGCTGCGGTGCCTGGCCGGCTCAGTGCGGTGCACAGTGTGCGTTATGGCGCGCAGAAGGCACCGCGCTGACGATGAAGGCCACGCTCCTGAGTCTCGCACAGCGTGATCAGGGGAGTGCGGCGCTAGGGTCGTGAGGATGACCGAGTCCCCCCGGGTGCCCGTCGCCGACCTGGACCGGGCCACCGCCGCTACGGCGGCCACGCTGCTCCGGCCGTCGTGCGCCAGCGCGCGCTGGATCGAGCGGCTGGTCAGCGGGCGTCCCTACGGCACCCGGCCGGCGCTCGAGGCCGCGTCCGACGCCGCGATCAGCACGCTGGGCTGGCCGGATATCGAACAGGCCCTGGCCGCCCATCCGCGGATCGGAGACCGGCCGCCATCGGGGGGCCCGGCGGGCGGGAACCCGCAGCCCGGGAACCCGGGCAGCCACCCCCTGCCGGCCGGGAACGCGGGCAGCCACCCCCCGCCGGCCGGGAACGCGGGCAGCCACCCCCCGCCGACGGGGGACAGGGCCGGGGACCGGGACCGGGAGGCGGCCTGGTCCCGGCAGGAGCAGTCCGGGGCCCGGGACGCCCCCGCGGACGTCCAGGCCGGGCTTGAGGCGGGGAACGCCGCCTACGAGAAACGGTTCGGGCACGTGTTCCTGATCTGCGCGACCGGGATGTCCGCGGCCAGCATGCTGGCCGCGCTCCAGGCCCGGCTCGGCCACGATCCCGCGGCCGAGCGCGAGGTGGTCCGGGACGAGCTCATGAAGATCGTCCGGCTCCGGCTGGCCAAGACATTCGAGTGATGAAGGGGGCATAACCACCAGGCATGAGCATCTCGACGCATGTGCTGAACGCGACCACGGGACGGCCCGCGGCCGGGCTGGAACTCGTCCTGGGCCGGCAGGACGGCGGCCTGTGGCACGAACTGGCCCGGCGTCGCACCGGCGCGGATGGGCGGGTCGGCGACCTGGCCCCCGGCGCGGACACCGGCGCGGGCTCCGGGCCCGGCCCCGGCATCTACCGGATCATCTTCCTGGCCGAGGCCTACCTGAAGGCCCAGTCCCCGGCGGCGGAGACGTTTTATCCGGAGATCGTGGTGATCTTCCGGATCACCGACCCGGCCGCACACCATCACGTGCCCCTGCTGCTCAGCCCCTACGCCTACTCCACCTACCGTGGCTCCTGACGCCGGCCGCCGGCGCCGCCGGGGTACTGACATACCGGTGAAACATCGGCCGGGGACGATGCTGGCACCGCAACCGGAAAGGGGGGCTGCGTGACCTCACCCGTGGCTATCGAGGGCTGCTACGTCGCCACCGTGGACCAGGCGGGCAGCGAATATCCCTCCGGGCACGTGGTCATGGACCAGGGCCGGGTCGTCGCGGCCGGCCCCGGGCCGGTGCCGGCGGAGTTCGGCGGGGCGACCCGGATCGACGGCTCCGGGCGGCTCGTCACGCCCGGGCTGGTCAACACCCACTCGCACCTGTACCAGTGGATCACCCGCGGTTACGCCACGGACGACACCCTGTTCGGCTGGCTGCGGACGCTGTATCCGATCTGGGCCCGGCTGACCCCGGAGCTGATGAACGCGGCCGCCTCGGCCAACCTGGCCTGGCTGGCCCTGACCGGGTGCACGACCAGCACCGACCACCTGTACGTGTTCCCGGCCGGCGCGGGCGACCTGCTCGAGGCGGAGATCCTGGCCGCCCGGCGGATCGGCGTCCGCTTCCACCCGGCCCGCGGCTCGATGAACCTCGGGCAGTCGGCCGGCGGGCTGCCGCCGGACTCCGTGGTCGAGGACCACGACACGATCCTGGCCGCCTCGCAGGCCGCGATCGACCGCTGGCACGACCCGTCCCCCGACTCGATGATCCGCATCGCGGTCGCGCCCTGCTCGCCGTTCACGGTGACCGGGGAGCTGATGCGGGACTGCGCCGCGCTGGCCCGTGCGACCGGCGTCCGGCTGCACACGCACATCGCGGAGACGCAGGACGAGGACCAGTTCTGCCTCGACACCTACGGCCGCACGGCCGCCGAGTACGCCGAGGACCTGGGCTGGCTGGCCCCGGACGTATGGCTGGCCCACTGCGTGCATCTGTCGGACGAGGCGGTGGGCCGGTTCGCGGCGACCGGCACCGGCGTGGCCCACTGCCCCACCTCCAACGGCCGCCTCGGATCGGGCATCGCCCCGGTCCGCAAACTGCTCGACGCGGGCGCCGTGGTCGGCCTGGGCGTGGACGGGAATGCGTCCAACGAGTCGGGCCGCATGGTCGATGAGCTGCACCAGGCCATGCTGGCCGCGCGGTACGCGGGCGGCCCGGAGGCGTTGAGCGCGCGGGACTGCCTGCGGATGGCCACCATGGGCGGGGCCCGCTGCCTGGGGCGCGAGGCCGAGCTGGGCTCGCTGGAACCTGGCAAGGTGGCCGACCTGGCCGTGTGGCGGGTGGACCACCTCCCCGGGGCCGGCATCGCGGACCCGGTGACCACGCTCGTGTTTGGGGCGCCCGCGCTGGAGCACCTGTTCGTCGGCGGCCAGCAGCTGGTGGCGGGCGGCGAGCTGCGCACCGCCGACCCCGCCGAGCTGGCCGCGGCCGCGGCCCAGGCGAGCGCCGTGATCGCCGGGGCCACATGATCATTTACCACTGAGCGCGCCGTGGACCTCGAGACCATCACTGAGTACCGGCCAGCGCCCGGCGCCGCCTGGCAGCCGGGTGACGCGTGGCTGGGCGGCGGGACCTGGCTGTTCTCCGAGCCGCAGCCCGGGCTGCGGCGGCTGCTCGACCTGCGCGGCTTCGGCTGGGCTCCGCTGACCGAGAGTCGCGGCGGCCTGGAGATCGCCGCGACGTGCACGATCGCCGAACTAGCCCGGTGGCGGCCGGGCGGGCCAGCCGCCGTCGCGTGGGCCACGGTCCCCCTGCTGCGCCAGTGCTGCGACGCCCTGCTGGCCTCGTTCAAGGTGCAGAACATGGCCACCGTGGGCGGCAACATCTGCCTCGCGCTGCCCGCCGGGGCGATGACGTCACTGGCCGCCGCCCTGGACGGGGTGACCACCCTCTGGTCGCCGGGCGGCGGCGTCCGCGAGGTGCCGGTCATCGGCTTCGTCACCGGCCCCGGCACCACGGTGCTGCGCCCGGGTGAGCTGCTCCGCTCGGTCACCCTCCCGGACGCGTCGCTGCGCGGCCGGACCGCGTTCCGGCAGGCGTCACTGTCCCGGCTGGGCCGGTCGGCCGCCCTGGTGATCGGCCGCACCGACGGCCCGGGGCTGGTCATCACCGTGACCGCCGCCACTCCCCGGCCGGTCCAGTTCCGTTTCGCCGCCCGGCCGTCCCCGGACGAGGCCACCGCGGCCCTGGACCGGGCTGGCCTGGACCGGGCTGGCCTGGACGGGGCTGGCCTGGACGGGGCTGGCCTGGACGGGGGCCACCTGACCTGGCACGACGACGTGCACGGGGCACCCGCCTGGCGGGCCGCCATGACCCGCCGGTTCGTGGCCGAGGTCGCGGCGGAGCTGCGGGAATGACTATGAACGTCAACGGGGAGACCGCCGCGGCCCAGCCTCGCCCCGGCCAGTGCCTGCGCACGTTCCTGCGCGAGCACGGCTGGCACGGCGTCAAGAAGGGCTGCGACACCGGCGACTGCGGCGCCTGCACCGTGCACGTGGACGGGGTCCCGGTGCACAGCTGCATCTACCCGGCGATGCGCGCGCTGGACCGGGACGTGACCACGATCGAGGGCCTCGGCCCCGGGCCCACGGCCGCCGACTTCCTCGCCGCCCAGGGCTTCCAGTGCGGCTACTGCACCCCCGGGATGATCATGACGGCCGCGGCGCTGACCGAGGAAGACCGCGCCGACCTGCCCCGCGCGCTGAAGGGCAACATCTGCCGGTGCACCGGCTACGGTTCCATCGCGGATGCGCTGGCCGGCCGGCCGCGGCTCGGCCACGACTCTGCAGCAAAAGGCTCAGCAGTCTCCGCAACGGGCGCTCCGTCCCCCGTGGTGCCGGGTCTGCCTGCGAGCCCGAAGTCGGCCGGCCCGGGTTCGCCCGTCGGCTCGAGCCTGCCCGCGCCCGCCGGCCCGGACGTGGTGACCGGCCGGGCGCAGTTCACGCTGGACACCGAGATCCCGGGGCTGCTGCATATGAAGCTGGTGCGCTCCCCGCACGCGCACGCCTGGATCCGGTCGGTCGACGCGAGCGCCGCGCTGGCCCGGCCCGGAGTGGCCGCGGTGTTCAGCTACGCCGACGATCCCGGTGTCCGGTACTCCACCGCCCGTCACCACAACCCCGGCGACGACGCGTGCGACACCCTGCTGTTCGACCGGACGGTGCGATTCACCGGCCAGCGCGTCGCGGCGGTCGTGGCGGACAGCCCGCACACGGCCGCCCTGGCGTGCGGGCTGGTCCAGGTGGACTACGACGTGCTGCCCGCCGTCGTCGACCCGGACCTGGCCATGGCGCCCGGCGCGCCGGTGCTGCACCCCGGGCTTCCTCCTGAGGCGGGCGGCGGTGATCACGAACGGAACGTTGCGGCGGAAGTTCATGGCGGGACCGGGGATGTAGCCGCAGGTTTCGCGGCCGCGGACACCACCTACGAGCAGACGTTCCGGGTGCAGCGGGTGCAGCACGTGCACCTGGAGACGCACGCCACGATCGGGTGGATGGACGAGGGGCGGCTGGTGCTGCGGACCAGCTCGCAGACCCCGTTCCTGACCCGGGACGCGCTGTGCGGGCTGTTCGGGCTGGAGCGGAGCCAGGTCCGGGTGTTCACGGCCCGGATCGGCGGCGGGTTCGGCGGCAAGCAGGAGATGCTGACCGAGGACGTGGTCGCGCTGGCCGTGCTCCGGCTCGGCCGGCCGGTCGAGCTGGACTTCACCCGCGAGGAGCAGTTCACCGCAGCCACCACCCGGCACGCGATGCGGATCACGGTCCGGCTCGGTGCCCGCCGAGACGGCACGCTCACCGCGATGCAGCTGCGCACGGTCGCGGACACCGGCGCGTACGGCAACCACGCCAGCGGCGTGCTGTTCCACAGCTGCAACGAGACGATCAGCATGTACCGCTGCCCGGCCAAGCGGGTCGACGGCTGGTCCGTGTACACGAACACGGTCCCGGCCGGCGCGTTCCGCGGGTACGGGCTGTCCCAGTCCGCGTTCGCGGTCGAGTCAGCCCTCGACGAGCTGGCCCGGTCGCTGGGTCTCGACCCCCTGGACGTCCGTCGGCGGAACGTGGTCCGCCCCGGCGACGCGCTGCTGTCGGCCCGCGACGAGCCGGACGACGTGGAGATCGCCAGCTACGGGCTGGCTGAGTGCCTGGACCTGGTCCAGGCCGCGCTGGCCAGCGGGCGCGGCCTGCCGGCGCCCGATGGTGATGGCTGGGCGACCGGCACCGGCATCGCGGCCAGCATGCTGGACACGGTGCCGCCCGGCGGGCACGGGGCCCACGTGCGGATCGCGCAGCGGGACGGCGGC
Organism: Actinomycetes bacterium; assembly: GCA_025964635.1. Taxonomy (GTDB): domain Bacteria; phylum Actinomycetota; class Actinomycetes; order Streptosporangiales; family Streptosporangiaceae; genus RYN-230. The sequence continues at coordinate 7,795 of JAOPYP010000579.1, forward strand.
GGCTACCGGCTCGCGGTCGGCACGGCCGAGTTCGGCAACGGAACCACGACCGTGCACCGGCAGCTCGCCGCGGGCGCGCTGGGCTGCGGCGTGGACGACATCGAGATCGTGTCGGCCGACACCGACGAGGTCGAGCACGACACCGGCGCGTACGGGTCCACCGGCACGGTCGTGGCCGGGATGGCCACGCTGCGCGCCGCGGAGGCGCTGGCGGAGTTGCTCGCCGGGGCCGGCGCGGACGCCGGGGCGGACGCGGGGACGGGCTCCGCGGCGGACGCCAAGCTGATGGAGGCTGAGGGGGCCAGCGACGGCCGGAGCCGCTCGGTGACCTTCAACGTGCAGGGCTTCCGGGTCGCGGTGCGGCCCGCCACCGGCGAGATCCGCATCCTGCAGAGCGTGCAGGCCGCCGACGCGGGCACGGTCATCAACCCGGTGCAGCTGCGCGGCCAGATCGAGGGCGGCGTGGTGCAGGCGCTGGGCGCGGCCCTCTTCGAGCACGTGGACATCGACGGATCCGGGCGGGTGACCACGCGGACGTTGCGGGAGTATCACGTGCCGGTGCTGGCCGACGTGCCGCGCACCGAGGTGTACTTCGCCCGGACCGCCGACCCCCTCGGCCCGCTCGGCGCGAAGTCGATGAGCGAGGCGCCGTTCAACCCGGTGGCCCCGGCCCTGGCCAACGCGGTCCGGGACGCGACCGGGGTGCGGATCACCGCGCTCCCGATGAGC
>JAOPYP010000612.1 GCA_025964635.1 Actinomycetes bacterium
CCGGCGGCTTCCCAGCCCGCCTCGCGCGGCCGCCTCCCGCGCGAGCGGCGCGGGAGGCCTCAGGGCGGCAGCCTGCCGGGCAGGCGCCCGCCGGGCAGGTCGGCGTCTTCCCGCCGCCCGCTGCCCCTACAAAACTAATAGGAAACTTTCATTACAATTCGGCATCCAGTCTGGAAACGGGCCGTCCGGCTGGTGTTGACTCCGGGAGCGGCCGCACCGCGGCCTCCGGCCCGGGGCGGGAGGGGCACGCCCGGGGCCGGCCGCACGAGCGAGGAGATCACGATGAGGCAGCGGCTCACCCTGGGCTTAGTGATTGGTGCGGCGGCGGCGATGGCGCTGGCGGGCTGCGGATCGGGTTCAAGCTCGGGCTCGAGCGGGACGACCACCCTGTCCTTCTTCGGCGCCGACTACGGCACCGGCCCGGCCAACAGCACGACCAAGTACTGGGACGCGATCGCGGCCGCCTTCCACAAGGCCAACCCCACCATCACGGTCAACGTGCAGACCGTGAACTGGACCGACTTCCCCAACAAGGTCCAGACGCTGGTGCAGAACAAGCAGTTCCCCGACGTCCTCGAGGGTGACACCGCACCCCAGTTCGCCCAGAGCCATCTGCTCTACCCCGACAGCAAGGTGCTGTCCCCGGCGGTGCTGCACAACCTGCTGCCGACCTTCCTCAAGGACGGCCAGTACCAGGGCACCGACTACGGCATCCCGTTCACCACGAGCACCCGGGCCCTGTACTACAACAAGAAGATCTTCGCGAAGGCCGGGATCTCGTCACCACCCAGGACCTGGGACCAGCTGCGCACGGACGCCGCCGCGATCAAGGCGAAGGGCTATATCGGCTACGGCATGCCGCTCGGCAGCGAGGAAGCGCAGGCCGAGGCGATGCTGTGGTTCCTCGGCGACGGCGGCGGCTACCTGAACAGCAGCGGCGCCTACGCCATCAACAGCGCGCAGAACGTGCACGCCCTGGACTTCATGAGCCAGCTGGCCAAGGCCGGCGACACCCAGCCGAGCCCCGGTAGCACGGACCGCAAGGACGTGTGGGCGTCGTTCGCCCAGGGCCGGGTGGGCATGATGCTCGGCTCGCCCGCGGTGATCCCGATCATCCAGGCCGCGGGCAAGCTGTCGTCCTCTGACTACGCCACCGCAGCGGTCCCGGGCCAGGCCGGCCCGCTGACGTCGACGCTCGGCGTGCACGACGACATCGTGGCCTTCAACACGGCAGGCCACCAGGCGGCGATCAGGAAGTTCCTCGACTTCGTCTACCTGGACAAGTACCAGCTGCAGTTCGACAAGGAGTACGACCTGCTGCCGGCCACCACGTCCGCGGCCCAGGTCATGGGGAAGGACCCGCAGTTCTCGGCGTTCCTGACCAACATCCCGAACTCGGTCAACTATCCGGGCAAGACCAACTGGACCACGGTGGAGAACCAGATCAAGACCACGCTGGGCCAGGCGATCACCGGCAGCCCGGCCAAGGTGCTGGGCGCGATCCAGCAGACCGCCACCAGCACCGGCGGCTGACCGGGATGCGGCACCGCCTGGAGCCGCTGGCCTGGCTCGGCCCGGCGGTGGCGCTCATCGCGGTCGTAGTGATCTGGCCGATCGTGACCCTGGTTCAGACGTCGATGCAGAACATCACGCCGATCGGGGTCACGATCGGGTCGGCCGGCGCGGCGAACTTCACCAAGCTGCTGCACGACCCGAACCTGCCCGGGATCCTGGTGCGCACGGTCATCTGGGTGATCGCCGTGGTCGCCCTGACCATGGTCATCTCGCTCGGCCTGGCCCAGCTGTTCAACCAGCGCTTCCCGGGACGGCGGGTGACCCGGTGGGCGCTCATCGCGCCGTGGGCCGCGTCGGTGATGATGACCGCGCTGATTTTCCGCTGGATGCTGCAGCCGGACAACGGCGCGATCAACATCTTCCTGCACCAGATCGGCCTGCTGCACCAGTTCAACTCCAACCAGTCGTCCTGGCTGGGCCGGCCGGACAGCGCGCTGGCCTGGATGATCGGCGTGGCCGTGTTCGTGTCGCTGCCGTTCACCACGTACACGCTGCTGGCCGGCCTGCAGGTGATCCCGGGCGAGCTGTTCGAGGCGGCCAGGATCGACGGCGCGTCCCGGTGGCGCGGGTACCGGTCGATCACGCTGCCGCTGCTCCGGCCCGCCTTCGTGGTCGCCGCGGTCATCAACCTGATGAACGTCTTCAACTCGTTCCCGATCATCTGGGAGATGACCCGCGGCGGTCCCGGCTACCAGACCAACACGACCACGGTGTTCATGTACAACCTCAAGGAGAGCTTCATCGGTGAGGCCGCCGCGATGTCCATCGTGAACTTCGCCCTGATCATCGTCATCGTCCTGGCCTACCTGCGGATCAGCAACTGGGGCCGGGCAGGGGCGGCCTGATGGCGGCCCGGGTCCCCGCGGCCGTCCGCCCCCGTCCGGCGCATCCCGAGCCCGGGCCGCCGGCGCGCGGCCGGCGGCCGCGCAGGCTCCCCGCGGTCAGGACCGTGGTGATCGCGGCGTCCGCGTACCTGATCGCGGTCCTGTTCCTGCTGCCCTACATCGAGATGCTGATTACCGCGCTGCGGCCTCAGCGGGAATTGCTGGACCGTGACTACCTGCCGCACCACTGGGCCTGGTCGAACCTGACCGGCATGTGGGGCGCGGGCTTCGGCATCACCTCCAGCCTGCGGATCAGCCTCGAGGTGGCCGGCGGCGCGACGATCCTGGTGACCCTGGTCGCCCTGCCCGCGGCGTACTACACGGCCCGGCACCGGTTCCGCGGCCGGGGCGCGTTCCTGCTGCTCGTCCTGACCACCCAGATGCTCCAGCCGACCGCGCTGATCGTCGGTATCTACAAGGAGTTCCTCGGCTTCCACCTGATCGACACGGTGTGGGCACTGATCCTGGTGAACGCGGGCTTCAACATGGCGTTCGCGGTCTGGATCCTGAACGCCTACTTTGCCTCGATCCCGCCCGAGATCGAGGAGGCGGCGATGGTGGACGGCAGCGGCCGGATGGGGGTGCTGCTCCGGGTCACGCTGCCGCTGGCGGCGCCCGGCCTGGTCACGGCGCTAATCTTCACCTTCATCGCGGCGTGGAACGAGTTCATCGCGGCGCTTACCCTCACCACCAGCAACTCCACCATCCCGCTGACGGTCCGGCTGGACTCGTTCATCGGGCAGTACACCGTGGACTGGCAGCACCTGTTCGGCGCCTCCCTGGTGGCCACTGTCCCGGTCCTCATCCTGTTCGCCCTGATCGAGCGGCGCGTGGTCGGCGGGCTGACGGCGGGCTCCATCCGTTAGCGGCCGCCGCTGGGCGACCAGGTAGGGAATGATCAGCAGGCATCCCCATACGCCGGCCAGCGCCCAGCCGGCCAGCACGTCCGTCATCCAGTGCGCGGCCAGGTACAGCCGGCTCAGTCCCACGACGAGTGCGATCAGGAGCGCGCCGGTCATGATCAGCGTGCGGGCCCGGAACGAACGGCCGGCCATCACCATGAGCCCGAGCATTCCCCACGCACCGAGAGCCTGGGCGGCATGCTCGGAGGGATACGACCAGCCGTGGAAGGTGCCCAGCCAGTCCATGGCTGGCGGCCGGGGCCGGGCGACCAGGGTCTTGGTCAGGATCGACCAGCCCCAGTCTCCTGCGAGCGACAGCGCCGGGAGCGCCGCGGGCAGCCATTCCCGGCGCCACCGCCACAGCGCCAGCCCCGAGCAGATCACCACCGGCCAGAGCACGAAGCCTGAGCCGAGCCAGGTCAGGACCCTGGCCACGGTGGTGAGCCACGCGGTGCGGTGGCTGACGAAGAAAGCCAGCACGTGCGGATCGACCCGGGCGCTGTGGATGTGGTTCAGCACGCTGTAGGTCAGCGTGCCGAAGGACCAGGCACACGCGGCGAAGGTAAGGACGGCGATGGTGAGCGCGAAGCCGCGCGGATCGCCCCGCCGGAAACGGGCGGCGAGCCAGGCCAGCTGGGCCGGGAAGCGCCGCTGCAGCCACGTGGCCAGCCGGCTGCGGGCCAGCCTGGTCACCTGCCGCCCGGTCCAGGACTGCGGGTCACGGGCGCTGCGCACTAGGTGCCCGACGACGAGCGCGAGGACCACGACCACGAACAAGGCGATGCCGACCTGGGTCGCGTAGCCGGCGACCCGCTTCCAGCTCGCCCCGGCCAGGTAGCCGAGCAGGACCATGATCGTGCCCCAGGTCGCCCCGCCGGCCACGTTGAACGGCAGGAAAACCCGGTACGGCATCCGCGCCACCCCAGCCAGGCCCGGGACCAGGGCCCGCAGGGCGGCGGTGAAGCGGCCGAAGAACACCGCCCGGCCGCCGCGCCTGGCCAGGTAGTCCTCCGCTCGCTCGATCCGCCCAGGCTTGATCAGGCGGCGCCCCGGACGGCTCGCGAGCAGGCGGCGGCCGAACTCGCGGCCCACCAGGTAACCAACCGAGTCGCCGATGATCGCCCCGGAGATGCCCGCGACGAGGACCGCCCACAGGCTGACGCGTCCGTAGGAGGCGAGCACCCCGCCGAGGATCAGCGCGGTCTCCCCGGGGAAGACGAAACCCAGGAACACCGAGGACTCGAGGGCCGGGACCGCGAAGACGATCAGCAGCGCCAGCCATCCGCTGAGACTGAGGATGTGCTCGATCAGGCTGGTCACCGTCCCCAGCGTATGGGCACCCCCGGGAACAGGCATCACCTGGCCGGAACTCGGCGGACGCCGGACACGGCCGCGGCACGTGCGTAGGGTGATAACTAACAGCGATGGGAGGATTCCAGTGAGTGATCAGGGGCTCTCGGTACCACCCCAGCCGATGCCGGGCCACCCGCCTCAGGGCGGCCATCCGCAAGGCCCCGGCGGGCCTCCCGATCCGCAGGACCCGCTCCCGCAGAAGAGGGGCCACTGGGGGCGCAACGCGGTGCTCGGTGTCCTCGGCGCGCTCGTGATCATCGTCGTGATCCTGGTCGCCACCTCGGGCGGCGGCTCGCCCACGCCGTCCGGCTCCGGCGGCAGCCAGGCCCGGGTGAGGCCGTCAGCCCTGCACTCCCCGGCGGCGGGGGTCGGGGCCTCCTTCGCCGTGGGAGACGGACGCGGCCACACCTACCAGATGCGGCTCGACCTGATCATGGACCCGGTTCAGGGCGCGGCCCGGTCCACGGCCCCCCGGCACGGGATGCGCCTGGTGGGCGTCGTCTTCACGGTCAAGGCGATCAGCGGCAGCCCCCGGAACCTCAGGGCGGCCCGGGACGCCGTCCTCGTCGGTTCAGACGGGAGGACTTACCGGCCCGCCACCGGCTCCATCCCCGGGTATGCCGGCTTCCGCCACGGCCTGATCAAGGTCGCCCCGGGGGCCAGCATGACGGGCGCACTGGCGTTCCAGGTGCCCGCCGGGGTCTCGGTGTCCAGGGTGCGGTGGTCGGCCGCGCCCGGCTCCGCTCTCCAGTGGCCCGTGCTGAGGAGCCCCGGGCAGTAAGCCCCGTGCCGTAGGCCCGTGGGAGCAGCCCTGTGCCGTAGGCCTAGCGGACGTCCAGGCCGGTCACGGCCCGGCCGATGATCATCCGCTGGATCTCGGAGGTGCCCTCGAAGATGGTGAAGTTGTCGGACGCGTGCACCTGCGGCCAGTACCTGTATTCGAGATCCTGCCATCGACCTGTTATCCGACCGATTGTCAGTGATGGCTGTCTTCCACCGTCTTCCTGGCTCTGACGGATCAGGGACGGAACGGGGCGAGAGAGTGGGGCGTTCGACCCATTGAGACTTGGAGGAACGCCCCACCTCTAGCGTCGGCTCCGAGACCGTACGAACCAGAGAACAACAGCGACGAAGCCGCCCGCTCCCGTGTACCAGCGACCCGGGTAGGGCCATCGTCATAGTTTCCATCACGGTGCCGAAGATCACCATGCACAGCGTCAGGCTGCGCAGCAGCGCGGTCACCCGACGGGTTCGGTTGTCGTCCTCTACTACGTACGGCGGATCAGGCACCTTGTCCACGGAGACGACCGGCCACCGCGGGGCCACCTGGCGGTACGCGACCCGCGGCCCCGAGAACGCCTGCGCGGCCCTGGGCGGCAGGACCCTCAGGTGGGCCGCTGCAGATGGTCCTGCAGCTTCGCGTGCCGCTGCGTTGTCACGCGGACGCTGATGTACTGTGGACCATCCTCCCCACACGACATTAGAGCGCTAAAGGAACCAGCAACCGGGAGTGAATCAGGCGCATAGGAATTCCTTTTGCGTCGGCAGACTCCAGGACCTTTAAACGCCTGAAAGGCGCAAATTGCGTCTAAACGGTTGTTTTCGCCTGGTACCGCCGGAACTGGGGCAGAGGATTGAGCGGGTTGTGTGCCCCCCTACCGGCTTGCCGGGAATTCCTCAATTTCTGTTCAGGACGTCTGGACCTGATGAGCGCGCGCCCTTAGCATTCTTACCGCACCCTGGGGGTTCAACTGCGCAGCTAGCCTCGCTCCCGGGTGCGGGGGGAAGTGCCGAAATGAGCACTCATCAGTACCAGTGGCCTTGCCCGCCTGCCAGTGGCCAGGCATCCAGACGTGTGCCGGCGCAGCAGGCCCACGCCCCAGTTAACGGCAAGGACGAGAGGTGAGAAAGATGAGAATCATCCCTAGACCTGGAATCGTGACACTGGCCACCGTACTGGCGGTGATAGCCGCTCTGTGCACCATGCCCGCGGCGTCGGCCCGCACCGTGGTCAGCGCGGCGGCCAGCCCTGTGTCCAGATCGCAGTGCAACTTCAAGCTCTCCAAATCGACCTGCACAAGCACGGACCCCACCGTCGCCTACTACGACACGACGACCGGAAACACATCCGCCTGCACCTTCGTTTTTA
>JAOPYP010000641.1 GCA_025964635.1 Actinomycetes bacterium
GGAGGCCGACGAGGGCCCGGCCCGCGCCGATCCGTGGGCGCGCGCAGGCGCCCCGGCTGCGGCTCCGGGCGGCCACGGTTTTTTCCGCAACGAAAACCGTCCGGCGGACGCCCCCAGTGTCACCGTGCTCGCCGCCGGCGACCCGGCCAACCCGTTCGGCGCGGCCCTGCCCTGGCCGGAGCGGCCGGGGGAGGCGCCGGGCGGGCACCGGCCGGGCCGCAAGGCCGGCTCGCTGGTCGTCCTGGCCGCGGGGGAACTCGTCCTCTACGTCGAGCGGGGCGGCAAGACGCTGCTGTCGTGGACCAGTGACCCGGCGGTACTCGGGCCCGCCGCGTCCGCCCTGGCCTCGGCGGCCCGCGGCGGGGCGCTGGGCCGGCTCACGATCGAGCGGGCTGACGGCTCGGCGGTGCAGGACTCGCCGCTGGCCCGGGCCCTGGAGGAGGCCGGGTTCCGGCCGACCCCCCGCGGGCTGAGGCTGCGCGCCCAGGTGGCCTGACCCCGGTCACATCAGCGTGAAATTGGCCATCAGATAAGCCATTCTGCCTGCGCCCGGCCCCGCCGTAGGGCACCTTTCTCCTGGGGGGATCGGGAACGCGTGGTATCACCTGGCCTCCACCCATGAGCAGGCGGCGGGCGGCTTGAGCCGCCTGCCGGGTACGAGGACAGGAGGGCGCCGTGGCCAACGCGGCGGGCATCGACCTCTCGAGCTACCAGCCGTCGTTCGACTGGTCCGCCGAAAAGGGGCGAATTTCGTTCGCGTTCATCAAGGCGACCGAAGGCACCACGATCAGGGACCCCTCTTTCGCCGCTAACTGGCAGCGGGCCAAGGACATCGGCATCGTCCGCGGCGCCTACCACTTCGGTCATCCCGGGAACGGCGCGGCCACCGAGGCCACGGCGTTCCTGGACACGGTCCGGGCTCACGGCCTGAACGCCGGTGACCTGCTCGCGCTGGACCTGGAGGTGTCGGACGGGCTGGGCCCGGCGCGGGTGGCGGAGTACGCGCGGAACTGGTGCGCGGACGTGCATAAGGCCACCGGGCATACGCCGGTGGTGTACACGTTCCTGAGCTTTGCCCAGCAGGGCAACTGCGCCGGCCTGGGCCACTACCCGCTGTGGATCGCCGAGCCGTCGGCCCCGGCGGGCCGGCCGGTGGTGCCCAGGCCGTGGTCGGCGTGGAAGTTCCACCAGTACGGCACGGCCCCGGTCGGCAGCAACACGGTCGACGTGGACGTGTTCAACGGCGGCACCGCCGCCCTGAAAGCATTCGCCAACCCAGCGCCCTCACCCAAGGAGGAGGCCGAAGTGCAGACCGGGTCCCTGAGCAACGGCGCCAGCGCCGTCACCGCGATCGCCGTCCCCTTTGGCAGCGCCAAGGAGATCGGCTTCGCCTGCGACAACGGACGGCAGGGCCTGGCGTCAGCCCGGTTGCGCGTGGCGGTCTGGGACGGCCACTGGCAGGTGCACGACCCGGTGGTGGTGGACGGCAGCAAGGGCCAGACGGTGATCAAGTTCGGCGATCCGTCGAGAACCTCGGTGGTGTCGGTCGAGCGTCTCGACGCGGGCAGCGTGAACGTCGGCTACCAGGTCTCCTAGGCTTCAGGGTGTGAACGGCGCCCCGCCCACGATCTATGACGTCGCCGCGATCGCGGGCGTGTCCATCGCGTCGGTGTCCCGGGTTCTCAACGGGACCGGCAGCCCCCGCGCGGACACCCGGGACCGGGTGCTCCGGGCCGTCGCCGAGCTCGGCTTCGTGCCGGACGGCGCGGCCCGGGCGCTGAGCGTCAAGCTCAAGGAGACGGTCGGGGTCGTGTACCGGCGCGTGCCCAAGGCGAACCCCGGCGGCGTGTTCGCCGAGGAGGACGAGAACCTCCAGTTCGCGGACATCATCAACCGGGGCATCGAGGTCGCGGCGCAGCGCAGCGGCTTCAGCCTGCTGATCAGCTCGGTGGCGGCCGAGGACGCGGACGCGGGCCGCCGGATGCTGGGCCTGGCCCGCAAGTGCGATGGGCTGATCGTGCACGACCTGGTGCTGGACGCCGGCCAGCTGGACCGGCTGGGCCGCCACCTCCCGGTGGTCAACCTGGCCGGGATTACCACCCCGCACACGGCCAGCGTGCGCGGCGACAGCGAGACGGGCATGCGTGACCTGATCCGGCACCTGATCCGCGACCACGGGTACCGCACGCTCGGGTACCTGGCCGGGGTCGCGGACAGCCCGGACAACGTGACCCGCCGGGCAGTGGTGCAGGCCGAGGCCCGGGCCGGGGGCGCGGAGCTCGCCGGGGGGCCCGGATGGCAGGGCAGCTACTACGCCGACGGCGGGGCCCAGGTCATCGACGGGCTGCTCGGCTCGGGCCGGCCACTGCCCCGGGCCATCGTCTGCGCCAACGATCTCGCCGCGCTCGGGGCCCTGCACCGGCTGGCCCGCCGCGGCGTGGACGTGCCGGGCGAGGTGGCGGTGACCGGCTTCGACGACATCCCGGTCGCGCGCCGGCTCCGGCCGGGGCTGACGACGGTCCGCCAGCCCATCAAGGAGCTCGGCGCCACCGCGTTCGAGCTGCTGGAGTCGCTGGTGCGGCACGGCCCGCCGGAGCCGCGGGACGTCGTCCTGCCCACCCGGCTGATCCGCCGCGAGAGTTGCGGGTGCACGGTGGCGGCCGCGCGGGCCTCCCGCCCGGCCGACTAGCCGGGCCCGCCGTCCCCGCGGGCAGCGTCCCAGAGCACGGGCAGCGCCGGGGGCTTGCGGAACACCAGGCCCCGGGGCGCGGCCGGGCGGTCCGGGTCGAGCCGCAGGCCGGCCAGCCGGCCGAGGGCGGCGGTGAGCGCGGCGTGGGCTTCCAGCCGGGCCAGGTGCACCCCCAGGCAGAAGTGCGGGCCGCGGGCGAAGGCCAGGTTCTGCCCGGGGTTGCCGCGGCGCACGTCGAAGCGGTCCGGGTCGGTGAACGCGGCCGGGTCCCGTCCCGCGCCGGCCACGGACACGCTGACCAGGTCGCCCCGGCTGATCGCGGCGCCGGCGAGTTCGACGTCGCGGGTGACGTAGCGGTCCACCACGGCGGCCGCGGGTTCCAGGCGCAGGGACTCCTCGATCGCCTGCGGCAGCAGGCCGGGGTCGGCGCGGACCAGGTCCAGCTGAGCGGGATGGCTGAGCAGGTGCCAGGCGGCGTTGGCGATCATGCCTTCGGTGGTCTCGATGCCGCCGAACATGAGCACCGCCGCGTTGGAGACGATCTCGGCGGTGCTGAGGCCGGCGGCGGCCGGGCGTCCCGGCTGCGCGGCCGCCGCGAGCAGCGATGACCCGGCCCCGCTCTCGATGACGGCCGCCAGGCTGCCGCTCAGCTCGCGGAACGCCGCGGTCCCGGCGGCCACCGCGGCGTTCCGCGAGCGGGCCCCGGGCCCCGGGGACGGCGGCCCGTCGTCCGGGCCGGGGCTGGCGGCCAGCCGGGAGACCGCGCCGACGATGGCGTCGTACCAGGACAGGATGATGCCCGGATCGACCCGGCCGAGGCCGAGCGCCCGCGCCACGACGGCCACGGCCAGCGGCGCGGCCAGGCTCCGGCTCAGGTCGCCCCGCCCGGCCGGGCGCATCGCACGGGTCAGGCGATCCGCTTCCCCGGCCACGAACGCGGCCAGCTGGTCGTGCACGCTGACCCGGCTGAACGGCGCGGTGAACGGGCGCCGGTGCCGGTCGTGCTGCGGGCCGTCCAGGGAAAGCATGCTCGGCCCCACGATCCGGGCGGTGGAGAAGCGGGGGTCGTCGACGGTGTAGGCCGCGCTGTCCCGCATGACCGCTATGGCCAGGTCACGCCGCGTCACGAGCCAGCCGTTCAGCACCGGGACCCAGGAGACGGGCTCGTCCGCGCGCAGCCGGGCCAGCGCGGGATGGGGGTCATTGCTGAGTTCAGCCACGGTCACAGCGGCGCCCAGCGGGTGCCGGCGGGCGCGCGAGATGCTGTCCGGGAGGTGCGGCGCGGGCTGGCCGGTCATGTCGCTGACGCTACTGCGGTGCCGTCACCAGCCGGCGCAGCGGGTGATGCGCCGCCGGTAGCAGGTGGCGTGATCTCAGTGGAGCAGCGGGCCGAATATCTGCCGCCCGACTTCCAGTGCCCGGCTCTGGCTGAGGATGCCCCCGGTGACCTCGGGGTGTGCGCTAGCCCAGGCCGCCGCTGTTATGTGACTGGTGAAGAAGTTGATGTGCATACAGCAGATGGCCGCGGAGGGTCCCGTGCACGTCGTGGCGGTGTGCCCGGCGAAGACCACGGTGGTATCGGGTTCCCATACCGCGCTGTTTCCGTCAACGGTGACGGAGATCGGCTCGCCGGTTGAGGGATCGGCGGATTTGATCAGAACTTTCGCGGTCAGCATTTCTGCTATGCCCAGTGCATCGATGGCGCACATGCAATAGGCGCTGGCGCCTCCGGTGATCTGGGCTGTGTGCGGTGTGGCGGCGGCGGAGAACGGGTAGGCGGCCGTGATCCGGCCGTCCTGATCGAGGCAGAGATAGTCGCCTTCGGCCAGTTCTGCCAGGACCTGGCCGCTGTCGAAGGGCCGGGCGGCCCGGTCGAGCACGTCTTGTCCGGGCGGATGGCCAGTAGCCGCGAAGGAGCGCAGCGCGGCCTGGTGAACTGCTCTGAGTCCTCGCTCGGCCGGTGCCACCCGTCCCCGGCCGCCGCGTCCGAGCGCATCCAGCCAGCGCCCGCCGGCGGTGTCGGCCGCGACGGTGATCGGGTGGCTGATGGCGCGGCGCAGGTGGCGGACTGACGGAGCGCCATCGGGCTGGCCGTGACCGTGGCGGTACAGGCGGCAGGACACGCTGGCGGGCTGGCCCGGTGCGGCGAACGGGTCGATCCCATCGACCAGGATTGTCGGCGAGCCGTGCATTCCCCGGCGGGTGGCCTGGTCCTCGTCACCGACTACGTGCCGGGAAACGGTGACGTCGCGGCGGTGTCCGAGCACCAGCGTCAGGCGCTGCTCCAGCAGCTTCACATTCGGGCAGTCGGGCACTGCGAGCACTGTCAGATGCATTACCGGCTCCTTCCATACCCATTGTGCCGGGACAGGCGGTGCTGAGCGTGTCATGCCTGGCGTGGTATGCGGATCCATCCTCGCCTGGTCCGGCTGAGTTCCTGGAACCCGGCTGCCGCGAGTCCATGGCGTCCTCGGGACCGCCGCCACGAAGGTCACGCTCACCCCCTGGGGAGGATGACATCGGGAGGCACGCGAGGTGGGATCGGACGTAGAGCAGCAAAGGGAGTGAGAGCGGGTTCCGGCGATAGCGGTGTAGGAGGCCCCATGACGTCTGCCTGCCGACCAGGTCTCAGCGCCGATGGTCGCGGCTGATCCGGGCTCTCCTGGCCACGCTGCGTCCGGCCGGCGGGCCATGAAGCCCGCTCAGCCCCCGGCTGAGCTGGGGGAAGTGCAGGCTCGCGGTAGCGCACCCGGCGGGGTGGCGAGGCCGGGGCCTGTGCCTGTGCCCATCGCTGGCCCGCAGCCGGACAGCCTGGTCACCGGCGGGGTGCGCAGCCTTGAGGTGCGCTGGATCTTCCCGGGCCGCCTCGAAGCCGCGGTGGCCGGATGGTTCGGGCGGTTCCCGGCCGGGGTGGAATCGCGCGAGGACACTTATCTCCTCGATCCGCCGTTGCGCAGGCTGTCGGTCAAGATCCGCGGGGGCGAGGCCCTGGAGGTGAAGGTGTACGGCGGGAGCCCGGGAATCCTCGAGGTGCCGGGCCGCGCCCGCGGGTGGATGGAGGACTGGCAGAAGTGGTCTTATCTGTGTGGCCCGCTCAGCCAGGACAGGGGTGACCCGGCCTGCTGGAGGCCGGTGCGCAAGAAGCGGCGCATCAACCGCTTCTCCCTCGCCAGCGGGCGGATCGTGGCGCGGGCCCCGCGCGGGGTTCACTAGCCTAAGTGCGAGGTGGAACTCTCCGAGATGAGCACGCCTGAGGAGGACTGGTTGTCTCTGGGATTCGAGGCGACCGGCCCCGCGGATCTGCTCC
>JAOPYP010000653.1 GCA_025964635.1 Actinomycetes bacterium
TCCCCGGTCGTCCGCTTCCCGTCAGCCACGCGTCACCCCGCTGGGTCGTGCCAGAGGTCCCGGGCCGGCAGCAGCCGGTCGGCTTCCTTCGGGCCCCAGGTGCCCTGGGCGTACGGGTGGACCGGGACCGCGTCGCCCAGGATCGGGTCCACCACCCGCCACGCGGCCTCCACCGTGTCCTGCTTGGCGAACAGCCACCGGTCCCCGTCCAGCGCCGCGCCGATCAGCCGGTCGTAGGGACGCATGTCCGACCCGGGCCGTTCCGCGAACGTCAGCTCCTCCATGGCGGGCTCCCAGCCGGCCCCCGGCTTCTTGCCCGCCAGGCCCATGCCGACCGCGGTCTCCGGCCAGACGCGGAAGCGCAGCGTGTTGTTGTCCGGCAGCGGGTTCAGCCCGAACACGTCGTGCGGGGCCCGCCGGAACCGCACCGTCACCTCGGTCGCGGTGACCGGCAGGCACTTCCCCGCCCGGATCAGCACCGGGACGCCGGCCCAGCGCCACGAGTCGACGGCCAGCCGGATCGCGGTGAACGTCTCCACGGTCGAGTGCGGGGCCACGCCCTCGACGCTGGTGTAGCCCTCGTACTGGCCGCGGACCGTCTCCTCCGGGGTCAGCGGCCGGATGGCGGCGATCAGCCGGGCCTTCGCGTCCCGCCAGGTGCCCAGGTCCTGGCCGTCCGGCGGGTCGGCCATCACCGTCGCGAGGACCTGCAGCATGTGGTTCTGCACCACGTCCCGGGTGGCGCCGGTGTGGTCGTAGAACGCGCCGCGGTCGGAGACGTCGAACGCCTCCGCCATCGTGATCTGGATGCTCTCCACGTAGGTGCGGTTCAGCAGCGGCTCGATGACCGCGTTGGCGAACCGGACAAACAGGATGTTCTCCACCGGGTCCAGGCCCAGCCAGTGGTCCACCCGGTAGATCGCGTCTTCCGGGAAGTACTGGTGCATGAGCTCGTTGAGCTGGATAGCACTATGGAAGTCGGTGCCGAACGGCTTCTCGACCATGATCCGGTTGCCCTTGGCGCGGCCCGCGGTCGCGATGCCCTGCGCGATCCGGCCGAACAGCGCCGGCGGCACCTCGAGGTAGAACAGGATCTGCTGGCCGTCGCCGACCGCGTCCGACATCGCGTGGTAGGTGGCGTCGTCGCCCAGGTCGCCGTCCACGTAGCGGAGCAGGCCCAGCATCGTGGTGGCGGCCGGGCTGGCCGGGTCCATCTTGTTCAGCTTGAGCGAGGCCACCGCGTAGTCGCGGAACTGATCCAGGCCCCAGCCGTTCTTGGCCACCCCGATCACGGGCACATTGAGCACGCCGCGGTCCACCAGCCCGACCAGGGCCGGGAACGTCTCGAGCTTCGCGAGATCACCGGTCGCGCCGAAGATCACCAGTGCGTCAACCTGGTCTGCTGCCATCTGGGCTCCTTGGGTCCGTGTGACTAGTGCAGCGCAGCCGCCGCCCGCAGGCATCGCCTGGCCGGGGTGAGGTCCGGCGCCACCCTAATGGGGATCGATCGCCCCCGCCGTGATTGCCCGGCTCAGCCCGGCCCTTCCGGGCCGGCGGGGCCAGGCCGGGCCGCCGGGCCGGAAGGGCCCGTTTTCCCAGCCCCGGGAGGGCGGCCGTTGCCCTGCCTGGTGAGCAGCGCGGGTGGCCGGAAATCGCCGGCGCTCAGCCGCTGACGGAATACGTAATAGGTCCACGCCTGGTACAGCAGCACCAGCGGGAGGAAGATCACCACCACGACCGTCATCACCTTCAGCGCGTAGGATCCGGATGCCGCGTTGCTGATGGTCAGGCTGTACGCGGGGCTGGTGCTGGACACCATGACCCGCGGGTACAGCTCGGTGAACATCGACAGGATGGCGGTCGCCATCGCGAACGTGGTGGCCGCGAACGCCCAGCCTTCCCGGCGGGCGGACACCAGCCACGCCGCGGCCAGCACGGCCAGGATGGCCAGCACCTCGACCGGATTGGGCAGCACCCCCTTGCCCCCGGTGACGTGGGTCCAGATCGCGAAGCCCGCCGTCAGCAGCGCGGCGGGCGGGGCCACCCGCCGGGCGGTGCGCCCCGCCCGGTCCCGCATCTCGCCGGTCGTCTTGAGGGCCAGGAACGTCGCGCCGTGCAGCAGGCACAGCACGACCAGCGTGACCCCGGTGTACAGCGCATAGGGCTGCAGCAGCGTCACGAAGTTCCCGGTGTACTCGCCGGCCTTGTCGATCGGCAGCCCGTGCAGCAGGTCACCGAGCGCCACCCCGATCAGCAGCGGGGCGACCAGGCTGCCCGCCATCATCAGGACATCCCAGCTGCACCGCCACCGCGGGCTGCCCGACTTGCCCCGGTACTCGAACGAGACGCCGCGCACGATCAGCGCCAGCAGCAGTATCACCAGGACCAGGTAGAAGCCCGAGAACATGGTCGCGTACCAGTCCGGGAACGCGGCGAACATGGCCGCGGCCGCCACGACCAGCCACACCTCATTGCCGTCCCACAGCGGCCCGATCGTGTTGACCGCGGCCCGGCGGCCGGCCTCGTCCCGGCCCACCCCGGCGTGCAGCATCCCGACGCCGAAGTCGAAGCCCTCCAGCACGAAGAACCCGGTCCACAGCAGCGCGATCACGATGAACCAGAACTGGACCAGGGTCATCAGTACCTCACCGCCGTGACCAGGGCATCCGCCCCGTCACCGGGTGCCGGGTCCGGCTCGGCTTCCTTCCGCGCGTAGCGGATCATCAGCATCAGGTCCACGATGGCGAGGGTTAGATACGCCGCAACGAAAACCGTCAGGCTGGTAATGACGCTGGCCAGCCCGACGGACGGCGATACCGCGTTCTTCGTGAGCATGATCCCCTGGACGATCCAGGGCTGGCGGCCGCTCTCGGTGAGCAGCCAGCCCGCGGTGTTCATCAGGAACGGCAGGGTCACCGCCCAGACCGCGAGGGTCAGGAACCACCGCGAGCCGGCCATGGACCTGCGGCGGATCAGCCACAACCCCCAGAGCCCGAGCAGGAACATCAGCCCGGCCGAGTAGGCCATCACCCGCATCGACCAGTACTGGATGAACACGTTCGGGACGTAGTAGCCGGGCCCGAACTGCTTCTGGTACTGGGACTGCAGCGGGCTGAGCCCGACGACCTTGCCGTTCCAGGAGTTGGTGGCCAGCAGTGACAGCAGGTGCGGGATGGCCAGGATCTGGGTCGGCGTGTGATCGTTGTTGCCGCCGCCGATCTGGATGAGCGAGAACGAGCAGGGCTGGCAGGTGGCCCACTGGGCCTCGGCGGCGGCGATCTTCATGGGCTGGTAGCGGGCCTCGATGACGCCCAGCTCACTGCCGACGAACATGGCCAGGATGATCGCCGGGACCAGCACGACCAGGGACAGCTGGGCCGACCGGGCGAACAGGGGCGGGCCGGGCTGGCTGGCCCCGCCCGGGGCCGGCTGGCGGGCCTGGTTGCGGAGCTGCCAGGCGGACACCGCGAGCATCACCGCGGCCCCGGTGACCAGCGAGGCCAGCAGCACGTGCGTGTAACCCCAGAGGAACACGGGGTTGGTCAGCACGGCCCAGATGTCGTTCAGCTGCGGCTTGCCGGTCTTGTGGTTGATCACGTAGCCGACCGGGTGCTGCATCCAGGAGTTGGCGGCCATGATGAACGCGGCGGACAGCACGGTGCCCAGCGCGACCAGCCAGATGCACAGCAAGTGGACCCGGCGGGACAGCCTGTCCCAGCCGAACAGCCACAGCCCGAGGAACGTGGACTCCAGGAAGAAGGCGGCCAGCCCCTCCATGGCCAGCGGCGCGCCGAAGATGTCGCCGACCAGCCGCGAGTAGGCCGACCAGTTCATCCCGAACTCGAACTCCTGGACCAGCCCGGTCACCACGCCGACCGCGACGTTGATGACCAGCAGGGTGCCGAAGAACCGGGTCAGCCGCAGGTACCCGGGGTTCTTGCTCCGGTACCAGGTGCTCTGCAGCAGGGCGGTCAGGAACGCCAGCCCGATCGTCACCGGCACGAAGAAGAAATGGTTGATGGACGTCAGCGCGAACTGCCACCGGGCCAGGTCGAGCGTCAAAGGGTCCCCCCGGTCCCGTCACGCGCAGGCTGCGCCTCGCTGGAGCCGGCCGGCCCCGCCTCGCTGGAGCCGGCCCCGTCCCGCTGGAGCCAGCCCTGTCCCGCTGGAGCCGCTCCGCCCCCTCAAGGACTACTTAGTACTGCCGTACTTAGTGCGGCCGTGCTCAGGAATGGGGTGTCGCGTGCTCCTGGGTGCCGTTCCGCCACGTGGCGGCCCCGGCCACCGTGGCGGCCTTGGCCCGGGCCCAGTGATGCCGGGCCAGCTCGGTGGGCGGCACCTCCTGGCGGTTCGCCCAGTCCCGCACGGCCGCGGCCATCGCGGACCCGCTCACCACGATCCCGGCCAGGCCCAGCACGCCGCCCAGCCCCATGAGCACCCCGCCCACGATCAGCGGCCTCGTGTTCAGCCGGAACGCGCGCTCAGGGTCTCTGCTGTTCGTCATGCCAGCACAGTGGCCGGACCCGGAGCCGCCAGGCATCATCCTCCCGGGGTGAAAGGCGCCACACTGCCGGCCCGGGCCGGCGCTCACCCCGGGAAGGCGATGTGACCGCCTTCCGGGGCCCTCATAGTGGGATCGTGACCGAACGCTATGACGTGATCATCATCGGGACCGGCGCCGGCGGGGGCACCCTGGCGCACACGCTGGCCTCGTCGGGCAAGAAGATCCTGCTCCTGGAGCGCGGCGATTTCCTGCCCCGCGACATGGACAACTGGAACCCGGAGCCGGTGTTCGTGGACGGCAAATACATCAGCCACGACACCTGGTACGACGCCGACGGCCAGCCGTTCCAGCCCCAGGTGCATTACTACGTCGGCGGGGCCACCAAGATGTACGGGGCCGCGCTGTACCGGCTGCGGCCCGCGGACTTCGGCGAGATCAAGCACATGGACGGGATATCCCCGGCCTGGCCGCTCAGCTACGACGAGTTCGAGCCCTGGTACACCAGGGCCGAGTGGCTCTATCAGGTGCACGGGGCGCACGGCGAGGACCCCACGGAGGGTCACTGGTCGAGGCAGTACCCCTGGCCCGCGGTCTCCCACGAGCCGCGGATCCAGCAGCTGGCCAGCGACCTGCAGGCCGGCGGGTACCAGCCGTTCCACGCGCCGTGCGGGATCCTGCTGGACGAGGCCCGCCGCCCGGCCAGCACCTGCATCCGCTGCGCCTGGTGCGACGGCTACCCGTGCCTGGTGCACGCCAAGTCCGACGCGGAGACCATCGCGGTCCGCCCGGTCATGGACCTGCCCACCGTGACGCTGCTGACCGGGGCCGAGGTCCTCAGCCTGGAGACGGGCTCCGGCGGCCGGGTGGTCACCGGCGTGGTGGTGTCGCGGGGCGGCCAGCGCGAGGTCTACCAGGGCGACATCGTGGCGCTGGCGGCCGGCGCGGCGAACAGCGCCAGGATCCTGCTCCGCTCGGCCAGCGACGAGCACCCCGACGGCCTGGCCAACGGGTCCGGCCAGGTGGGCCGGAACTACATGTTCCACAACAGCAAGGCCATGGTGGCGCTGGGCAAGGAGCGCAACGACACCGTGTACCAGAAGACGCTGGCGGTCAACGACTTCTACCTGGCCGGCGATGGCCGGGAATGGCCGCTGGGCAACATCCAGATGCTGGGCAAGTCCAACGCGGAGGCGATGAAGGGCGAGGAGCCGAAGCTGACCAAGCTGGCCCCGCACTGGAGCCTGGCGGAGGTGGCGGCACACGCCGTGGACCTCTGGCTGACCACCGAGGACCTGCCGAAGCCCAGGAACCGGGTGACCGTTGACCGGGACGGGAACGTGCACCTGGCCTACTCGCAGACCAACGATGCGGAGGCGGCCGGGCTGTACAAAGAGGTCAAGACCATGCTGAATCACGTCGGCATGGCGTCTCACCACATCCTGGACAAGAACTACTACATGAAGATGAACGTCGCCCTGGCCGGGGTTGCCCACCAGTCCGGCACCTGCCGGTTCGGCACCGACCCGGCCACCTCGGTGCTCGACGTGAACTGCAGGGCCCATGAGGTGGACAACCTGTACGTGGTGGACACCAGCTTCTTCCCGAGCATCGGCGCGGTGAACCCGGCGCTCACCGCGATGGCCAACGCCATCCGCGTCGGCGAGCACCTCACCGGCCGGCTGGGGTAGCCCGGCAGCCAGGATCCGCCTCCGGCGAGCCCCCGCCAGCCGGCTTTTCCCGCGGGACGTGCGTTCGGGGGGGCGATTTGCCCGGTCTGTCCGCACGGTCCGCGGGAAAAGTGGAAGTCGATCATGGAATCGTCCCGCGGGCCAGGAGGCTGTACGGCCCGCGGGCAGCCAGCCGGGCAACTAATCCCGCCAGGGTGACGACGCGGCCACGTTCAGTAGGGAGCGTGGGCCGCATGAGGGCTGGACTGGCTGCTGGCGCGTGCCTCGTCGCTGGGGTCGCGCTGCTGGACACGGGCTGCTCGTCCGGCGGGGGCGCCGCCGCGGGCAGCCCGTCATCGGAAACCCGGATCAACGACCTGAACGCCGTGCTGGGCACGCTGGGCACGACCCTCTCCCGCCTCGGCAGCCAGCCCAGCGCTACCGCCGCGGCGGCCGCGGTCTCGACCGGCCTGGCCGGTGTCACCAGTTCCGCCAGTGATCTGCTGCGCGCGTCCAGCGTCCGATGTCCCAGCGCGTCGGCCAGCCCCTCGGCATGATCTGAAACCTCGCCCCCCGCCGGCCCGGTCATCACCATGACGTACACAGGAGGGGCACCATGGCGCGCTACCCGAACATCAGTGACCACGGGCTGATCGGCGACCTGCAGACCGCGGCCCTGGTCACCACCGACGGGGTGGTGGACTGGTTCTGCTGCCCGCGGTTCGACTCGCCGAGCGTGTTCGGGTCGCTGCTGGACGCCGACAAGGGCGGCTTCTTCCGGGTGGCCCCGGACCGGGACGATTACGTCAGCCGGCAGCTTTATTTCCCCGACACCGCCATCCTGATCACCCGGTTCCTGACCCCGGACGGGGTCGGCGAGGTCACCGACTTCATGCCGGTCACCGGGAGCCGGGCGACCCAGCACCACCGGCTGGTCCGGCTGCTGCGGGTGGTCCGCGGGTCGATGCGGTTCGTGATCGACATCAAGCCGCGCTTCGACTACGGCCGCCAGCCGCACCACCTGGAGATCACCGAGGAGGGGGCCCTCTTCCACACCGACCAGCTGGAACTGACCCTCCATTCGGTGGGCGGCCTGGGCACATCCCCGCGGGAGCTCGGCGCCGATGTCGAACGCATCGGCGATGACCTGCGCATCCGCCGCACGCTGAAGGAGGGCGAGAGCGCGGGGATGGTGCTGGAGTCCATGGGCGGCCGCCCGCGCCGGCTGGCGGAGGGGGACCTGGAGCGGCTGTCCGACGAGACCGCCGGGTTCTGGCAGGCCTGGCTGCGCAAGTCGACCTACACCGGGCGCTGGCGCGAGATGGTGACCCGCTCGGCGATGACCCTCAAGCTGATGACCTACGCCCCGTCCGGGGCGCTGGTCGCCGCGCCCACCACCGGGCTGCCGGAGCAGGTGGGCGGCGAGCGCAACTGGGACTACCGCTACACCTGGATCAGGGACGCGTCGTTCTCGGTGCACGCGCTGCTCGGGCTGGGCTACGCGGAGGAGGCGGCGGCGTTCGGCGTCTGGGTCCGGGACCGGCTCGTCGAGCACAAAGCCAGCAACGGCGACTGCCCGCTGCGCGTCATGTACCGGGTGGACGGGTCCTCCGATCTCACCGAGGAGACCCTCGACCACTGGGAGGGCTGGCGCGGCTCACGCCCGGTCCGGATCGGCAACGGCGCGTCCGGCCAGCTCCAGCTGGACATCTTCGGCGAGGCCATGGACGCCATGGCCCAGGCCGACGCGCACGGGCTGCAGCCGGCGCACGTGGGCTGGACCGCGATCGTGAACATGATCGACTGGCTCTGCGAGCACTGGGACCAGCCCGAGGAAGGCATCTGGGAGACACGCGGCGGGCGCAAGGACTTCACCTACGGGCGCTTCCAGTGCTGGGTCGCGCTGGACCGTGCGATCCGGCTCGCGGATCACCGGGGGCGGCCCGCGGACGTGCTGCGCTGGCGGTCCGAGCGGGACCGCGTCTACCGGCAGGTCATGGAGCGCGGCTGGAACCCGAAGGAACGCGCCTTCGTGCAGCACTACGGCACCGACGTGCTGGACTCCTCGCTGCTGCTGATGCCGCTGATGGGGTTCGTGTCGCCGTTCGACCCGATGTGGCTGGACACGCTGGAGGCCATAGACAAGAAGCTGGTCTCGGACAGCCTGGTGTACCGCTACGACCCCAGCGCCTCGCCCGACGGCCTGCGCGGGCACGAGGGCACGTTCTCGCTGTGCACGTTCTGGTACGTGGACGCGCTGGCCCGGTCAGGGCGCACCGAGGAAGCGGCGCTGACCTTCCAGAAGATGCACACCTACGCCAACCACCTCGGGCTGTACTCGGAGGAGATCGGGCTCACCGGCGAGCAGCTCGGCAACTTCCCGCAGGCGTTCAGCCACCTGTCGCTGATCAACGCCGCGATCAACCTCGACTACCAGCTGGATCACGGGCTGATCGACGTGCGGCCGGTGCTGTCCCGGGTCCGCCACGCCCCCGCCAGGGGCTACCGCTGAGCCGCCGGGCACGGTCCGCGGCCGCCGGCCTGGGACGGGCTGCCCCTCCTGCCGGCCACCCGGCCGGGGCCCGTCCCTCATCCGGCGCGGCCTCCCAGCCTCACCCATTCCGGGTGAGCCGCAGTTCCGGCCGGCCCTCAATCCTGGGTTAACGGGAGCCGGAAGGCGGTGCGGTTGATACCAGCCGGCCCCGGGTATGACCCGCAAAGGCGTCTGACCTGCACATTCACCCCAGGGGATGAGGATGGCTGGCGAGGGTGCCGCAGGTGCGGGGGTCTCGGGGGGGAATTCCATGACAAGCACCATGAATGGGGCGCCGTCGCACGCGCCCGTGCAGATCGGTACCGTGCGAACCGACGCGGCACTACCGCGCGTCCGGGAGCAGGACGGGCCGGTGCGGGCCCACGCCAGCGCCGAGACGAGGCCGCCGGGCCAGCAGCGGCCCCGGTTCCTCGAGGACAAGCTCCAGATCCCGCAGCCGCACTTCCCGGTGCTGCGGCGGCGCCGGATCACCGGCCTGCTCGACCAGGCCGCCCGCAACCGGGTGACGCTGATCTCCGGGCCGGCCGGCGCCGGGAAGACCGTGGCCTGCGCCACCTGGGCCGCGGCCTCGCCGCAGGCCCGCCGGGTGGTGTGGCTCACGCTGGACGCCGAGGACCAGCAGGCCTGGTTCTGGGCCTACGTCTGTGCCGGGCTGGCCCGGCTGCGGTCCATCCCGGCCGACTCGCTCCGGTCGCTGGAGGACGTGTCACCGGACGGTTTCCCGTTGCGGCTGGTGGAAGCGGCGCAGACGTTCACCGAACCGGTCATCCTGGTGCTGGACGACATCCACGAGCTGACCGACCCGGCCGTGCTGGGCGGGATCGACCTGCTGATCCGGCACGCTCCGGCCACCCTGCGGCTGGTCCTGTCCGCCCGGCAGCCGCCCGCGCTGCAGCTGGCCCGGCTGCGCGTCGCCGGTGAGCTGGCCGACATCGGCGGCCACGACCTGGCCTGCACCAGCGAGGAAGCTGACGCCTACTTCTCCATGCTGGGCCTGGACGTCGACCGGGGCGCGCGGGACGCGCTGCTGCGCCGCACCCAGGGCTGGATGGCCGGGCTGCGGCTGGCCGCCATGCGGGCCCGGTCCGATCCGGAACCCGGCGCGACCATCACCGACCTGGCCGGTGACGAGCCGATCGTGACCGATTACCTGTGGGACGAGGTGCTCGTCAAGCAGGCCCCGGCCACGCGCATGTTCCTGCTCCGGACCTGCCTGGCCGACCAGGTGTCCGGCGACCTGGCCGACGCGCTGACCGGGCAGTCCGGCAGCGCCCGGACGCTGGACCGGCTGAGCCGGGAGAACAGCTTCGTGGACGTGGTCGACCGCGAGCACGGCGAGTACGTCTACCACCCGCTGCTCCGCCAGGTCCTCACCGCCGAGCTGCACCGGGAGATCCCGCACGAGATCCCGGTGCTGCTCCGCCGGGCGGCCCGCTGGTACGCGGCGCACGACCAGCCGATCGCCTCGGTGCGCTGTGCGGCCGAGGCGCAGGACTGGGATTACGCGGCGCAGACCCTGGCCGAGGCCGGGGCCGGGGTGGCCAGCCCGGGATCCACCGCGGACCTGGAGAGCGTGCTGTCCCTGTTCCCCGCGGACCGCTCCGCCGACGATCCCGCGGTCGCCGCGGCGTGGGCCGCCGCGCGGCTCTGGGACGGTGACCGCGACGGGGCCGCCGCCCACCTGGACAGCGGGGACCGGGCGCTGCGCCGGGCGGTCCCGGCCATGCAGCGGATCATGGAGCCCACCCTGGCCGCGCTGCGGGTCATGCTGGCCGGCGGCCGGACGGATCCCGATCCCGCCCTGCTGACCGGGGCCCGCTCGCTGGCCGAGCGCTCCCAGGCGGCCGCCAGCACCCAGCCCGAGCACCGGGCCGTGGGGCTGCTGTGGTTCGCGCTGGGAGTGGCCCGGCTGCGCCGCTGGGAGATCCAGCCGGCCCGGCAGGCGCTGCGTCAGGCCGACCGGCAGCTGGCCGCGGGCAACCTGGCCGGGCTCCAGGCCCGGGCCCGGGCCTGGCGGGCGCTGGCCGAGGCCTGGTACGGCGACCTCACCGCGGCCCGCCGGTCCGCCGCGGACGTGCTGGCCGGGCCAGGCCTGATGGAGCC
>JAOPYP010000670.1 GCA_025964635.1 Actinomycetes bacterium
CAGGAACGGCGTGCTGTGGGGGCAGATGCCGGTGCGCGGCCTGTGGCTGTGGGCACTCCTGGTCGGATCGCGGCTCATCATGACCGTCATCGCACTGGCCGTCGGCGCGAAGGTCGCCGGTTCCAGCGCGCCGATCGTCATGCTGCTCGGGATCAACCGGCTCGGCCAGGCAGCCATCGTCATGCGGCATGCCCTAGGGACGGGCATCCCGTTCGCTCCGGAGAAGGACGGCACCTCATTCCTCTCCGGCCAGATCGGCGGCGCGGCATCCCGCTCTCCCGGCCGGGCTTGCCAGCACCCGCCACAGCGTGGACCCAGCTACCCGGAGCCGGACTGGCCGCCTGCGCCTGGCCCGGGCGGCTACAGCGGCCAGCGCCAGGCCGGGCACCGCCCGTCGTCCTGGCCGCCGACCGGCCGGCGGCACGCCGCACGGCGGCGAGCTGGTCCCGGACCTGGCGATGCTGGCCCGCCTGGCAGCTGAGTGGCTGGCGCGGCGCCGGCGGGGACAGTAGCCGGTGACCCGGCAGCTCGCAGCCAGCCCGGTACCGCGTAGCGGCACCGTGACGTCGCCGCCGCGGAGGGCCAGCGGGCAGACTAAGCCCATGCTGCGTGCGCTGACCTGGCTGTTCCGCGGAGCTGGGTCCGTCCTCATCGGGGTGGCAACCTTCGGCTATTCCGCCGCGTCCGGCCGGGACCTCATCATCGAGGCGATCGCCTTCGCCGTCGGGGCCGTGGTCGTGGCCTACTGGCTGGTGACCGACCTGCGCCCGGAACACCGGCAGCCGCGCGTCCTGGCCGGCGCCCTGATCGTGATGGCAGCAGCATCCGGCTTCGCCAGCACAGGCATGCACGGGGGCCCGCTCATCGGTTTCGCGTTCATGGCCACGATCGGCGCCGGAGCGGGCAGCAGCCTGCTGGCGGGCTGCGTGACCACTGCGATCGCGCTTGTCGGCGTGGAGGTCGGCGCGCTGGTCACGGGGGCCAGCGTGACGAGCGCACTGGGGTTCCCGCTGCTGCTCATCGTGGCCTTCGTCAGCGGCCTGAACCGGGCCGCCTACCGGCGCCAGGCGGAGCAGGCCGCCGCGATGGTGGCGCAGCTGGAACAGCTGCGCGCCGAGCAGCGCCAGGTCGCCATCCTGGACGAGCGGACCCGCATCGCCCGCGAGATCCACGACGTGCTCGCCCACTCCCTCGGCGCGCTGGGAATCCAGCTCCAGGCCGCGCGAGCGCTGCTGGCCGAGCACGGCGATACCGGCCGCGCGCTGAGCCTGCTGGACCAGGCACAGCGGATGGCCAAGGATGGCCTGGCCGAGACCCGGCGTGCCGTGCACGCGCTGCGCGCCGACACCGCCGGGCTGGACGAGCAGCTCGCCGCCCTGATCGATACGCACCGCATCCGGCATCATGCCAGTGTCAGCTTCCGCGTCGGCGGGCAACCGCGGCCGCTGCCGCCTGAGGCGACCGTTGCCCTGGTCCGCACCGCTCAGGAGGCGTTGGTAAACACCGCCAAGCACGCCCCGCGCCAGCCCGTCGACATTGGTCTGCACTACAGCGAGGACGGAGTCCAGATGATCATCAGCAACCAGCTGCCAGCTCCTGGCGACGCCCACGGCCGCCCAGTGGCGTTCGGCACGGTCAACGGCGGATACGGCCTGACCGGGATGCGCGAGCGGCTGCTGCTGATCAGGGGCACGCTCACCGCGGCCTCCGACGGCACCCACTGGACCGTCACAGCACGGGTCCCCCAGTGAGCACAGCACGGGACCCCCAGTGAGCCAGCTCCCCGCAGCACCGCTGCGCATCATCATCGCTGATGACCAGGCCAGCGTCCGCGAGGGCCTGGTCCTCCTGCTCGGCATGCTGCCTGACATCGAGGTCGTCGCGGCCGCCGCTGACGGCCAGCAGGCACTAGACCTGGTCGCCGAGCATCATCCCGACGTGATCCTGCTCGACCTGCACATGCCCGTCCTCGATGGGATCCAGGCCACCCGGACGCTGACGGCCGAGCATCCCGAGGTAGCCATCGTCATCCTGACGACCTATGCCGATGACACCTCGGTCCTGGCCGCCCTCCGCGGCGGAGCCCGCAGCTACCTCACCAAGGACGCCGACCGCGCCGACATCGCCCGGGCGCTGCACGGCGCAGCCCGCGGCCTGTCGGTCATGGACCCCACAGTCCAGGCAACCCTGCTCGCCGCAGCCGGAACCGGCAGCACACCACTCCGGAACGAGCCACGCGACCTGCCTGACGGACTCACCCCCCGGGAGGCTGAGATCCTGGCGCTCATCGCCCGGGGCATGACCAACCCCGAGATCGCACAGGCGCTCGTACTCAGCAACCACACCGTCAAGAGCCACATCAACCGGATCTTCGCCAAGACCGGATCGCGCGACCGGGTAGCGGCCACCCAGTACGCCCAGGCTCACAGCCTCCAGTAGCCGGCCACCGCCCGGGCGGCCCCCTCTCACCGTGGAGATCGGGCTCTGTCCGTGTGCCGTCCGCAGGGCCGCCTCATGTCAACCGCCGTTCACGCTGACGTGCGGGAAGGCAGCGCTCACGCCGCCGTAGTGTGCCGCGCCAAGAGCGGCGGCGACCACGATGAGGCCCGCGCCGGCAAGCACCGGCATCGATGCCCGCGCCCGCGGGCATCGATGCCGCGATGCCGGTGCCACGACCCTGACCGAAGCGGGCCGGTTCGCCGCCCTCCAGCCCAGATAGCCGACGGCCAGCAGGAACAGCGGCGTGACACCGATAATGAAGAAGTCCGCGACGTTGTAGCTGCCCCCGCCAACGGGGATGTAATCAACCACTCCGCGGACACTGCCTGGAGCGGTCCAGTAGTGCATTCCCAGACGGTCAAGCAAGTTGCTAGCCCATCCGCCAAGCATCAAGGCGCCAGAAACGGCGACGGCGGCCGGAGGTCGGCGGCGCACCAGAATGGATACGGCGATGCTCAGCAACCCAAAGTCCAGCAGGTCGAGCAGAGCCCCCGGCACCGGATCGACGTACCACCCGCCGACCGTGCGTCCCACAAGGACATCACCGCCCGAGTTGATCTCCGCCCCGGAGACATGCCGCCAGGCCCACCACTTGGTCGCCTGATCCAGCACGATGACCGCCGCCAGCAGAGTGAGCACCATCAACCGCTGCCCGAGCTTGTCCCTGCGTTCCGCACCCGGCGGCGGGCCGGCCGCAACCCAGGTGTCCTCGATGACGGTGACGGGCCTGCTCACGGTGGTATCGCGAGCGGGGCTGCCGCGCGCCTGGGCGCCAGGGTGGCCCATGGCTGCCGCTGGCGGCCGGTGAGCGGCACGGCCAGCGGAGTCCGGGCGAGGAGGCTGGTCAATGCCACGCATCCGAGGTAGACGATGACGACGGTAGCCGCGCACAGCAGTGGCCACCACACCACAGAGTCCAGCTTGGCCCAGCCGAGCCAGGTCAGCGCGGTGATGAATACCATCTGGGCCAGGTAGATGCCGAAGGAGTTATCGGAACCCGAGCGCACCGCGGCGCGCACCCGCCGCGACCGCTCAGGCTTCACCAGGGCCACGCCGGCCAGGTACAGGCAGGCAATCGCGCCCACGTTGAATGGGATGACGCTGGGCTGGAATGGGTCGTTACCTGAGCCCAGGGCGGTCGTGACGCCTGTCTCGGCCAGGAAGTAGGTGGCCTCCGCGGCGAGTGCCGCCGCAGCGGTCAGCGCGATCACGAGCCGCGCGTGCCGGCGCAGCCAGTCATCCACCGCGTCGAGGTGGAACGCGACGACGCTTCCGCCGATGAGGTAGAACGCATAGGGCGTGGCCTCCCGCACCCAGCCGGTGCGGAGCAGGGGCACGACCTTCCAGTGCATCAGGGTCATAAGCGTCACCTGTCCCAGTGCGGCGATGACGATGATGGCGCCATGGTGGTCTCTGGCCCGCCGCAAGAACATCATGATGAGCGGGAACACGAGGTAGTACTGCATGATCACGATCAGGAAGTACAGCTGGTAATAGCCGGTGGCTATTTCTTTGGCGAAATGCTCCAGCGCGGCGGCCGCGCTCGCATAATGCGCTGTGGGCAGCAGGTAGAGGAAATAGATGACACTCCAGCACAGATAAGGGATGGCGACTGAGATGAGCCGGCGCCGGTAGAAGCGGCCCAGGCCGCGTCGGCCGATGTCTTGGTAGGCGAATGTCAGCATGCACGCGGAGATAAAGAAGAATCCTTCGCGGGAAAAGTGCGACAGCAGCATCACGGCACTTGTGCTCACGCTCGCCGCCGCGGGCGCGAAGAAGGTCAGCACGTGGGTGCTGATCACGCCCGCCTGTTTCATCGGCCGCATGGCGTCAACCTGGTCGAGCCGCGGGCGCGGCATCAGCACCCCATCCGCAGATCACGGTCGGGCAGCGGCTGAAGGTGGCCAGCCCCGTCCGGAGTTACTACTGGTGATCTCGGCATCAGTACATCAGGCGGGGATCTTCGTACTGCTTGAACTCGAGCACGTTGCCCGAGGGATCGGTGAGGAATACCTGGCGGTGTTCCTCGGCCATCCCCTCGAAGCGCACCGACGGGCCAGCAAGCACAGGGAGCTTACGGAATTCCACCACCCGCAGCAGCCGGTTGAAGTCGGCCCGCTTGGCGAAGGTGACGCCGAAGTGCCGGGGGTAGGCACTCACCTCGGCCGGGACGTTGTCGCTCAGGTGGCACACCAGCTGGTCGCCGAAGAAGTCGAAGGTCACCCGGTCCGGGTAGCGGCGGGCAAGTTTCACGCCCAGGCCGTCAACATAGAACGCTACGGCCGTGTCAAGGTCGCGGGCGGGAATCGCAATGTGGCAAGCGTCGTGTGTCTCACGCATGACTGCCCTTCCTGTGTGGCTGGCTGGATAGCGCTGGGTGGGCCCTTCAGGCGCCGATGCGGATTTTCCGTTCCTGGTACCGCTCCAGCTCGAAATGGACGAGGGTGTCCGAACGCAATCCCAGGCGGAGCGTCTCCAGCCCGATCACGTCGCCCGGGGCAATGTTGCCGAGATTGACATCGCTGCCGAGGCGGGTCACGAAGAAGGCCTGCAACTCCTTGGTCGGCGCCTCGAAGACGAGCTGGCGGCAGTCCGCGCCGCTGTCGATGATCTGCTCGATGACGCTGAAGCGCGGTTGCCCGCTCGGGTCGCAGATGCCGCTGCGTCCGCTTTCCCGGGCTTCGGTCACGACGAGGCTCGCTCCGGCCGCAAAATCCTGCTCGATGAACGACACCCACTGATCGCCTGACAGCGCGGCCGAGCGCTCAGCGTCCTTGTAGCCAACTTCGCTCAGCACGGTGAACTCCTTGGCCGCGCGGGTGATGAGTTGCGCCTTTCTCTCCGCTGGCAGGTGAATCGTGCCGTCCGAGACTTCGAGGTAATCGCAGCCGTATCGCTGGCAGAATTCGAAGTAATCTTCGGCGAGGTCCTGCGCGACGAATTTCTCGAAGAGGGTGCCGCCGAAGAAGTAGCCGATGCCGTACTGCTCGAGGCAGGCCATCTTTTCTTCCAGGCGGGGCGTGACTAGTGCTGTGCCCCAGCCGAACTTGACGAGGTCGATGCCGTAGGCCGCGCTGGCGATCGCGTCCTGGAAAGCGCCGACCGGAGCGCCGTTGTCGATGACGACGGTGAGCCCTTCCCGGCGGGGCTTGACGCTGCGCTGAGGCAGGCTGAGCGGACTGGCGTTCATCAGAGATTCCTCTTTTCGTAGTTCTGATCGTTCAGTTGGGGCTGGTCGCTGGCTGGGCGGGAATCCTGGTTTCCCGCTGCGGAGCGGCGGCCAGCGCGAGATCCCGGGCAGCGGCGGCGCGCAGGGCGCGGCGGTCGGGCTTGCCGGTGGGACCGGTGGGCAGCGCGTCGATGACGATGACCCTGGCGGGCTGCTGGTGCGGGCTGAGCACCTGCCGGCACCGGTCGAGTAGCTTTCCGGCCAGGCGATCCGGGCCTGAGCCGACGTAACCGGGATCAGGCACGATGTAGGCGACGCACTCCTCGCCGAGCAGTCGGTGCGGCCGCCCGACGACGGCGGCACCACGAACGTGCGGGTCGGAAAGCAGCACGTCCTCGATCTCCCGCGGATGGACCTTCTCGCCGCCCCTGTTGATCACGTCGTCGCTGCGTCCCGCGAGGTAGAGGAAGCCATCGGAATCACGGAACGCGAGATCCCCGGTGTGCAGCCAGCCGTCCGCCCCGCGCGCGGGGATCCGGGTCCGGCCCGGGCCAAGGTAGGCACCGATCACCTGCGGGCCGCGGATCTGGACCGCGCCGGTTTCTCCCGGCGGCAGGTCGCCGCCGTCCGGGCCGGCGATGCGGACCGCGACCCCGGTGGGACGGCCGGCCGAGCCCGGCCGCCGCTGGCTGCGGGCCAGCGGGTTGGCGGCGATCTGGCTGGCCGCTTCGGTCATGCCGTAGGTTTCCAGTACGCCGATGCCCGACTCCGCCTCGAACCGGTCCTGCACGGCCCGGGGAAGCGGCGCCGAAGCCGACCGGGCGAAGCGTACCCGCCGCGCGGCTGCCGCGGCCGGGGGCGCCCCCTCTCCCAGGATTCCGAGGATCGCCGGAACGAGGTTGAGCCAGCTCACCTGGAAGTCGTCGGCGGCCGCCCAGAATCGTGACGCGTGGAAGTGGTCGTCCACGACCAGGCTGCCGCCGGCGACGAACGTGGAGAGTATCCCTACGACCTGCGCGTTCACATGAAAGAGCGGGAGCGGCGAGTAACCGCGGTCCAGCGGTGTCAGCGCGTGGTGGGTAGCGACCCGGCCAGCTGCCATGAGCAGCTGGGACTCGGCCAGCGGGACCAGCTTGGGCCGCCCGGTTGTTCCGGAGGTGGGCAGCAGGACTGCCACCCCGGGAGCGCCGAGGCGGACCGCGGTCCCCCGCCGGGCCTGCCGCAGCCCGGTGGCTGAGCTGATCCAGAGATTGACATTCTGGACGTCGACCGTGGCCGCGGTGTCTTCCCCGTCGACAACGAGGTCAGCCGCCTGGAGAGTCTCAAGCATCCGGCCGGCCTGGCCGGCCGCCGCACCGGGATCAAGCGGCGCGACGCAAACGCCGGCGGCGAGTCCCGCCAGGTACGCACGGCAGAACGCCGCCGGGCCGGCGGCGAGCAGCCCTACCACAGTGCCTGGCGTGAGGAACCTGGCCCAGTCGGCTGCCTGCCGGGCCACCTGAGACCAGGTAACGACCTCGCCGCTGCCCGCATCGAGGTAGCCCGGCCGGTCACCGCACCGCCTGCTCAGCAGGCTGAGCCGGGACTGCACCGGCGCCGGGATCAGCCTCGGCGCCGGCGCGGCAGAGACGTGCCGCCGGACCCCCGCACCGGGAGCATCAAAACCGGAGATGAATTGCGTGCTCATGGCATTGATACTGGCCCGGCGACATCCAGCTACCGTCCAGCACGCCTGAAGAGCTCGTGCGAGGTTTATGGAGATAAATTTGGCATTCCTTGAACGTTTTACGAGCTCATCGTCGGCTGGCTAGGGCTTCGCGCGACCTCCGCGGACGGCACTGTCACGATGGAGCCGTTGGGCACGGCGGACCACGTCATCTCCTTGACGCCGAGGCCCGCGCGGTACGCACGGGCCACGCGGATGGGCCCGCCATGCGTCACCGGGGGAACTGCTTAGCGGTTCGCCAAGCAGGCTGGTGACGCGGTCATAGAGCTGGCGCACCGACTCCCCTCCGGGCGGGCAGGCGTCAGGATCGGTGATGCGCATACCGGTCACGCCCAGCTCACCAGGGTCCACCTGATCGCTCGGGCGCCCCTCCGCGGTGCCGAGAAGCCGTTCCCGCAGCCGCGGCTCGAGCCGGACGGGCACGCCCAGCCGGGCAGCGATGGGAAGTGCCGTCTCCACCGCCCGCCTCAGGTCGCTGGCCAGGATGAAGACCGCACCTGAGTCCGCGAGGTCACCGGCAGCAGCGACCGCATCCTCTCGCCCGGCCGCGGTCAGGCCGGGGGCCGCCCGGGACTGGCCCTGTATGAGCCGCTTGCGGTTCCAGCCGCTTTCGCCGTGGCGGACGAGGAACAAGGTACGTGGTCGCTTCATGATCACTCCCGACGTTGCCGCGGCGGATCGCAGCACTGCACACCGTCCGTTCTAGAAAGCGATCCTGGACGTTACCCGACCAGTGCCTGTAAGCCACTGCCTGTAAGCCAGTGAGGGTAGGTCAGTGGACTGCTGACCGGCGCGACGGCTGCGGAGGCGCGGTGTGCGTCATGACGCGGCGCGGGGTCTGCCGAGGTGATCATGGACGCCGCCGAGGACCGTGCAGGCCACCCTGGCCTGGGTTGGCTTCGCTGCTGACGTGGCGACAACCCCGGCCCGGGTGAGAGCGCGTGCCACGCGCTCAGCGATCACGAGATCACCGCGGGCCGTCGGATGCAGCCCATCAGCGGCTCGCGGGAAATGCCAGCGGCTACGCAGTGGGTCGATGACGATCGCGCGCGGATCACTCTTCCGGATGGCCGACACGATGGTTGAGTCTGTGGCGGCCTCGGCGGTCCGCGTGGCCGCGCTCGCGGCCGACGGCGAGAACACCGTGAGGAAGGCGAGCCTGGCTGCCGGGACCTCGTTCCTGAGGCGCCTGACCAGGCCGGCGACGTGCTCCGCTTCGACTCCGGCCGGAACCCGCTGGTCGTCATGTCCGGCCTGGATGATGACGAAGGCCGGATGAAGCGCGTCGAGATGCAGGCGATCGACTAGGCGGGACAGGGGGCCGAGATGATCGGCGCCCTGCCTCGTGTAGCCGACGCCGGGCACCCCCAGCGTGACCGCGCGCCACCTGATGAGCTTGGCCAGCCGGACCGCCCAGCTCTCAGCCGGGTCGGGCGCTCCCGTGCCCGCAGTGAACGAGGCACCGACGACCACGAGCAACGGACGTACTCCGGCGCGCGGTGACCGAGCGGGAATGACGCTGCAACTCGTGGGGATTCCCCGCCGTACCGCGCTCGGGCGGCCGATCGTCCGGCTGGCCGCAAACGGCCCGCTGGCGGAACGGCCCGGATTCGGTTTGGCTTCGCCGCTGGCGCCACCCAACCGCACCCCGGCGACCAGCCCTGTTATCACCACCAGCGACGCGACCGTCAGCGCCAGCACACGGCGCTGCACCGCTCTTGACGCCATGACCAGGTCTCCCCAGGTGGGCTACGGCCACCGCAGCCAGGCTATCCCCCTGCCACTCACCGTCGACGCCAACGAGAGGATGGGCGGTCAGGCCGTGGCCGCAGCTCACCGGAGGGTGGCGCCGGACAAGAAGTTCCAGACGACGTCCGCCGCCGACGGCGTCGTCGCGTCGCCCTCCGGCCAGGAGTGCCGCCCGCCGTTATAGATCGCGAAGGCGAGCCGCGTGCCCTGCTTGCCATTGCTCCAGGTCTGGAGCTGGAGCGAACCACGGCTGACGACGCGGGCCTGCTGTGGTGTCCCATCAGCGGACCGGAGCCTCGCCACCTCTGTCGTTGCTGCTGGTGATTCCAGGCCTGGATCTCCAGGCCGATAGGGCACACGAGGATCATCGGTGCTGTCGATCTGCAGGAAGTTGACCGGCTGAATGACGCTGCAGCCAGGGTCGGGCATCGCCTTAACGACCGCCATCGCGTCGAAGAGCCGAGGGTCCGTGCATGCCATCCGGTACGCCATCCGGCCCCCGTTGCTATATCCGGAGAGATAGATGGGACGGCTGTGTCCCGGATCAACCATCTCAACGAGGGCTTTCAGGAACGCGACGTCATTGACGTGCTCCTGAGCGGCCTTGCCACAGCAGCCACCGGCGTTCCAGGATTTCCCAATACCGGCCGGGTAGACGAGCTCGGCACTGCCGGCGCTGACGAGAGGCACCAGCCCGTCGCGCGAAATCTCCTGGCTGGTCGTCGCGTTGCGCCCGGACAGGACGACGATGATCGGGGACGCGTCGCTGCCCGCCCCGCCCGGGCTGAGCTGCTCCCAGCTGCGGGCGAGCCCGCCGACCTTGATCTCGTGGCTCGACGTCGTTTCCTTCGGAGCGGACGTCGTTTCCTTCGAGGCGCTGGCGCCGTTCGTGCAGGCGACAGTGACGATGAGTATTCCGACGGCAATGAGCACCGTGACCGGATTTACCAGCCGGACGAGCCGGTCCAAGCCTCGCACCTGGCAAAGGTCACGCCGAAGTGCCGCGGGTAATGCCAATGTGGCGGCGTCGGGCTGTCACGCATTGCTTCCCTTTCCTGTGGGGGCAGTAGCTCGGCCAGGTGGCATGAGACGGGTCCGGCGCGGACGTATCGGCTGTGATGAGGGGACTTCCGGCGGTGGCGCTGCCGCAAGCGTGGCCGGGTCCGCCTGGCGCGTTACAGGTTTGGTTGCCGCCTTACCGGCGCCTGCTTTCCGTTGACGCCCGGTCAGGGCCATGCTGAGCGGGGTGCGGCGGGTGAGGAAGGTCAGCGCCCATGACACGCCGTAGATGAGCGGGACGCCGACGACGAGGAACGCCGCGAGTTGGGCAGCTGCTTGGGCGCCACGGATCGCGGCGAGTATCCCGGTCGCGCCGGCGAGCGCAACGGCACCTTGCAGTACGAGCGGGTGCACGAGGTAGATCCCGAACGAGCTGTCCGCCCCGGCCGACACGAGCCGCCGGTGGCGCGCCCCCGCATCGGCCCAGATGAGGCCAGCCGCGAATAGCGCCCAGGCGAGAGTGACGCTCTCCACGACGACAACGGGCTGGAAAACTGCGCTTGCCGCCGCCGGATCCCGCCCCCCGAAGCAGACCTCGGCGAAGTAGGTTCCGACACCGGCGAGGAGCCCGGCGAGGAACGTCATGCGGGCGGCTGTTAGGTGCCGGCGGGTAAACGCAGCGAACCGATCGAGGTGCCACCCAGCGATCGCTCCCGCGACGACGTAGAAGAGGTAGCTCGGCAGCAGCGGATCCGGGTTCCGGAACCACTGCCCGATCAGGCCCGTCGTCACCGCGTCGTGCTGGATCGCGCAGGTCAGGGCGAGTTCATAGGCGCCAGCTGCCAGCAGGAGGGCGAGATGGTGCCGGGCGGTCCGCTGCAGCAGCCAGCGCAGTAGCGGAAACGCCAGGTAGACCTGCATCGTCACCAGGAGGAAGTAGAGCTGGTAACGGGCGTCTCCGCTGAGGAGGTCGCGCCCGAAAGCGGCAAGCGCGGACGAGACTGGGTCAAGCCGCTCGCCGTCGGCGAGGAAATAGATGAGAGTCCAAATCACATATGCCGGGACGACGAAGCGCAAGCGCTGGCACCAGAATGCCATCCGGCGAAGCTGACGGCGATCCCCGTAGTTATAGGTGAGGACGAACGCAGTGAGGAGGAAGAACAGCGCGCGGCTGGTGTGCAAGACGGTGACGAATGCCCCCAAGGGCTCGGTGATATCCCCGGCGGCAATCGTGAGGGTATGGACCCCGATCACCAGCGCGACGATGAGGGTCCGGATGATGTCCAAGGCCAGAATGTGCGGGCGGGAGCGGCCGTTGCCCGGCTGGGCGGACATCCGTATTGCCCCCGTCGTGAGAGGTGAGGTCACGGCTGCGGGTTTCCCCGCGTCACGCGCTGCTGCCCGCGTCGAGGTAAGCGGGCCGGTCGCCGCGGCACCTGCTCGGCACGTCCAGCCGGGCCCGCACGGACGCCAGGACCCGCGGGAGATCGGCTACATCAGGGGACATGGCTCTTACGGTGCCTGGCCGAGTTCCAGGAAATCTGACAGGCGCCTTGGTTCTAAATCCAGGTTAATCGAGCGCCTGCTGGGATTATTCAGGGAATGCTGCCCAATCTGGCCGCCGACTATCTATGTATGTGGGTAGTGCCCAAGATTGCGGGCCCATCGGCACGCCGCAAAGCAGAAGGCCATCTACTCAGAGAACCGGCCACTCAGGAGCCTTTCAGGGTGCACTGACTGCGGCAGGAGGTTTGGCACGTAGCGTGATCCGGCAGCGCGGCGGCGGTACCGGCGGCCGGGCCGGCCGCCGTCGCCCGGCGCCCCCGCCGTCGGTACCGGTTCGCCGCGTCGCCCCGGGCGCCCATCGGACATCAAAGGAGACTCGTTTGCGCTACCGTCGCATCGCACTACTGAGTGTCATCGCGCTTGCTGGTTTCGCCACCGCTCAAGCCGCGGGTCCCGCCCTCGCTTCCACCGGCCCGCTGAGCAATGCCCGGGTGATCGCCCACTTCGACGTCAATGCCCAGCAGCAGCCGGAGAACATCACGCTGCTGCCCGGCGGAGCCGCTGACGTCACCTTCAACCGGGCCAGGCAGGTGGCCCGGGTCGGCACGGACGGTTCGGTCTCGATCCTGGCCACCCTTCCCGCGCCGGCCACAGGTACCGCAACGGTGTCCGGCATCGTGCGCGCTCCGGACGGCTCCCTCTATGTCAATTACAACGCGGGCAGCCAGTCGGGTATCTGGCGCATCGCTCCGGGGGGTGGCACTCCGGTGCAGGTCGTTGCCATGCCCGGGGTGAAGGTCCTCAACGGCCTGGCGCTCGACCGGGGTCAGGACGCCCTGTACGCGACCGATTCCAGCAGCGGCACGGTGTGGAAGGTGTCGCTCAGCAGCAGCACGGCATCCATGTGGGCCCAGGGCACGGACCTCGAGCCGGCCACCGTGAACAGCTCCGGGTTCGGGGCGAACGGCATCAAGGTGCACGACGGCGCGGTCTGGGTGAGCAACACCGACCAGGGCACCCTGCTGCGCATCCCTATCGGCGCGCACGGCACGGCGGGAGCGGTCACCACCGTGGCGCAGGGCCTCACCGCCGTCGACGACTTCACGTTCACCGGCCACGGCGACACGGTGCTCGCCGCGCTGGACTACGCGGACGAGGTCGCCCTGATCCAGCCGGACGGCACGCACCATGTCGTGCTCACCGCGGCGGACGGGCTGTCTGACCCGACCTCCGTCGCGGTCCGCGGCTCGAC
>JAOPYP010000698.1 GCA_025964635.1 Actinomycetes bacterium
CGTCGCGGCTGGCAACGTGGGCGGGGCCGGCCGCCGAAGAACGGTGACGGCGGTGCGCCACCCGCCGCGCGGAAGCGTTCGAGCCGGTCCGTGTTCGGGCCGTCTGGCGAGGATCGGCCCGACGTCCTGACCGACGCCGAGACCGTGGTCCTGCCGGTATGGCTGCATCACCGGCCGAGCTCAGCAGGGGGGACGACCGCGGAGAGCGCGGCCGCCTTCCTGAAGACCATCACCGTCCCGGCCGAGCCGGGTGAGGCCCCGGTCACGGAACCGGAGACCGGGGAGGCGCCGGCCACCGAGCCGGAAGCCGGGGCTGAGGCCGAGGCGTCGCCGGGCGCCGGGGAATCCGGGACAGCCGCCGGGCCGCCGGAGGACGCGCCCGCGACGGAGCAGCCGGGTGATGCCCCGGAGGACGACGCCGGGCAGGCCGAAGCCGCCGAAGCCGAATCCGGCGAAGCCAAGGCCGCAGAGACTGGAGCCGAAGCTGAGGCCGGGGCCAACGCCCGGGCCCAAGCCGACAGCGAGGCCGGTGGCGAGGGCCGGACCGAGGTGCTCACCAGGCCGGGGACCGACGCCAAGGCCCAGGCCGGCGCTGAAGCCGGGGCCGACGGCCAGACCGAAGTGCTCGCCAGGCCGGGGGCCAAGGCCGGGGCTGCGCATGGGACGACTGCCGACGGCCAGACCGAGGCCGAAGCTCCGGCCGGGGCCAGCGCCGCGACGGAGGCTGAGGGCGGGACGGCCGGGGCGGACGTCGCCGCGGCCGAAACGAACGCGGCCGAAACGAACGCCGCTCCGGCCGGGACGGACGCCCAGCCCGCGACCGCTGGCGACGTTGCCGCAGCCGCCTCCCACGCCGCCGTGTCCCCGGCCGACGGGCCCAACGGCCCGGACGCCTCCTCCCAGCCCACCGCGAAAGGCCCGAACCCCGAGGCGCTGATAAGGCTCAGCCTCGCGGACCTCCAGGCTGCCGCCTTCAAGGCCAAGACGGTCCAGGCCAAGGCCGACCAGGCCGCGGTGGACCAGGTCACGACGGTGCCCACCACGAGGGGGGCGGCCGACGCCGTCGAGGCCAGGACGGTCGAGGCCATCGAAGCCATTGACGCGCTGGAAGCCACGACGATCATCAGCCTCGACGCCAGGGCGGCCGAAGCCCTTGAGACGGCCGGGGCCATCGAGGCCATCGAGGCCAAGACGGCGAAAGCGATCGAAGCCATCGAGGCCATGACCGCTGACGCACTGGGCGCCATCGACGCGACGGCGGCCGAGATCGCGGCCACGGTGACCGGGGAACCGGCGCAGCCCGGGTCCACCCCGCCTGGCCAGGCCGAAGCCACCCAGACGGCCAGCGCGGACAGCACAGAGAGCCCGGACGGCAAGGAGAGCGCGGACACCGCCCACCCTGACCGGGCCGGTCCCGCCGCGCCCTCCCCTGGGACGGAACTGGCCCAGCCGTACGTGATCTCGATCGACGAGCCCCCGGCGAGCGTCACCCTCACCACGTCCGCGACCGAGACCACGATCGCGGTGCCGCAACCGCGGGCGGAGAGCACGGTAGCGGTCACGCCGGCCCCCGCCCCTCCGGCCGCCAGCACCCTGACTTCCGTACCACAGCGGTCGCGCCCCGGGAAACCAGCGGCGCTCCCCCCGGCCGAGTCTGGGCCCCACGCCGAACCCGAGGCCGAGCCGGACTATGTCACGACCCGGCGCCGCACCCGGATCAGCCGGGCCATCCTGCTGTGCATCCTGTGCCTGCAGGCGGTCCTGTCGCTGCGGCTGCACAACACGGCCTTTGAGGACGAGGCGCTGTACGTCTACTCAGGCCACATGGAACTGCAGCATCTGCTTCACGGCACAGCGCTGCAGGGCCAATACGCGTCCTACTTCTCCGGCTCCCCCGTCCTGTATCCCGTGGCGGCCGGCTTCCTCAACGGGCTGGGCGGGCTGACGGCCGCCCGGATGCTGAGCCTGGCCGAGATGCTGTCGATCACCGTCTTGCTGTACTCCCTGACCCGCCGCCTGTTCAACGAGCGGATCGCGTTGTGCGCGGCGGTGCTCTTCTCGGTGTGCGAGTCGGCAATCTTCCTGGGCAACTTCGCCACCTACGACGCGACCTGCCTGTTCCTTCTGGCGTGCGCAGCGTGGATCATGGTCCGCACGGCGGGATCCCGGTGGCCCGTCTTTTTAATGGCTGCCCCGGTGGCCGCGCTCGCGGTCGGGGTCAAGTACGCGGGCCTGCTGTTCGTGCCCACCATCGCCGTCCTGCCCGCGCTGGCCGGCTGGCCACTGCGGGGCCGCAGGGTCCTGCTCTATCCCCCGGCTTTCGTCGCCGCGGTGGTGGGCCTGCTCTACGGGGCGCTCCGCCTCGGGGGCAAGGCGTACATGACGGCCATCTCGAGCACCACCACGAACCGCGTGCAGGGCCTGACCTCGGTAGCCACGCTGCTGAAGGAGAGCGCGGAGTGGGGCGGCGTGATCTTCGTGCTGGCGCTGATCGGCACGGCCGCCTACGCCTGGCGGGTCCGCACGGAACCGGAGGAACTCATCGCCACCGCGGGCGGCCGTTTCCGGCGGCTCTGCCTGGGTCTGCTCCTCACCGGGACCGCGCTGCTGGCCCCGGCTTACCAGGCGCACCTGCACACGGACATCTCGTTCCAGAAGCACATCGGGTTCGGCCTGTTCTTCGCGGCGCCCATCGCGGGACTGGGCCTGGCCCGCCTACTGGGTGATCACTTCCGCCGGCCGCACATCGCCGTCGGGGTGTGGAGCCTGGCCCTCGTGCTCGGCCTGGTCCAGACCAGCCATCTGTACCAGGTGTGGCCCAACTCAACGCAGTTCGTGCGGGCCTTCTCCAAGTACCTCCAGCCGCACGCCCGGTACCTGGTCGAGGTGCCCGAGGTACCCATCTACTACCTGCTCGGCCACGCGGACGCACAGCCCAGCCAGTTCACCTCGACGTTCTACATCAACTACGTGAACGGCAAGGGCGTGGTCCTGAACGGCACGGTCGGCTTCACCGCGGCCGTGAACGCCGGCTATTTCAACGTAGTGGCGTACAACGGCAACGTGACGGCGGCCGCTGATGCGGTCCTGGCCCAGGCCCTGTCGGCCAGCAAGGACTACTACCTGGCCGCCGAGATCCACATCACCGACGTGTTCGGCCCGGGCGACTACTTCATCTGGGTGAAGGGGCACCGGCCGAAGCCCAGCGGCGTCTTCCACCACGCCAGCCCGAAGTACCAGGATCTGGGCACCAAGCTCCGGGAACTCGCCCCCTGACCCGGCCGCCCGGCGGACCCCCGCCCGGCGGACTCAGTTGGTGTAGACGCTCACGGAGCGCACGACCATCGTGCCCTGCGACGAGGTCTGGCTGGTGGGAGTGGTGCACCGGCACTGGGCGTCGGGGAACGCGCCGCCCATCGCCAGGGAGAGCAGGATCGAGTGGCCATGATCGACGCCCGCGGTCCAG
This sequence comes from Actinomycetes bacterium, assembly GCA_025964635.1. Taxonomy (GTDB): domain Bacteria; phylum Actinomycetota; class Actinomycetes; order Streptosporangiales; family Streptosporangiaceae; genus RYN-230. The sequence goes on from JAOPYP010000698.1 coordinate 3,467, forward strand.
GCCGCCGTCCCGACCCGGGTCTCGCTCACGCTGTAGAACTGGTGCCCATCGAGGTACCAGCGGATCTGCTCGTGGCCTGCGTGCCGCCGGTCGACGATCACCGAGTAGGTGTGGAAGGACTGCTGGCATCCCGCGCAGGTCCGCAGGCCACTACCCAGGCCGTTGGTCTCGTGGCAGGGACCGAAGGTTCCGTCCGGGTTCCGCTGCGTGAGGTTGCCGCAGTGCAGGGTTCCGGAGGTTTTGCTGTAACCGTCCACGTTCTCAAGGATGTCGATCTCCCCGGTTCCCGGCCAGGCCGTCCGACCCAGCATCCAGAACCCGGGCCAGTAACCCAGTCCGTGGGCTACCTGCGGCTGCTTGATGGAGGCGGTCACCATCATCTCGCCGCCGGCCGGCGCGCCGAACAGCCGGTTGCTCCGGGTCTCGATACGGCCTGAGGTCCAGGCGGCCTTCGGGTTCCCGGCCGCGCCGTGGCCGAGGGCGATGATGTTGAGATTGCCGTGCCCGTCGATATGCACGTTGTACTTCGACGGCGTCATCGTCTCGACCTCTTTGGTGCCGAAAACGCCGTGCCCGGTGTTGTACTCCCAGTACTTGGTGTTGACGCCCGAATCCGCTGGGCCGTTGAAAGAGTCGGTCCAGACCTGCTTCCACGGCGGGGCCGCGTTCTGCTGCTGGCCGGATGCGGACGAGCAACTGAGCCCGGCCAGAACCATGAGCATGCTGAGCCCGGCCGTGACCAGTCTTGACCAGAGCGAGCCACGTGTGCTCAGCCTTGCCTCCTACGGGCTGTCGGCCCGGACCGCTGTCCGCCGGCATATCCCCGGACATCCTGCACGAATCCTAGCGGCATCAGGAGCCGTGTCCGCCTGCTCTTCTGGCGGCCTGGCCAGCCTCCGGACCAGGGCGGGCGATCCGGGAATGCCATACTGCCTCGGGTAGTACGTGAGCCTGGCTGAAAGGGGCTGAGCATGCCTGGTCCGCTCAGCGGCCTGCGGGTGGTCGAACTCGCCGGGATCGGCCCGGTGCCGCACGCGGCGATGGTGCTCGGCGATCTGGGTGGCGACGTGGTGCGGGTGGAGCGGCCAGCCGGAGGTTTCGATCCGGCCCGGGGGCGGACCGACTACACGTTGCGCAGCCGCCGCTCGGTGGCCGCGGACCTGAAAACCGGCGCCGGGCGGGAACTGGCGCTCCGCCTGGTGGCCAAGGCCGACGTGCTCCTGGAGGGTTACCGGCCCGGGGTGGCCGAGCGGCTGGGGGTCGGGCCGCAGGAGTGCCATGCGGTGAACCCGGCGCTGGTCTACGGGCGGATGACCGGATGGGGCCAGGACGGGCCGATGGCCGCGCGGGCCGGGCACGACATCAACTACATCTCGCTGACTGGCGCACTGCACGCGATCGGGGCCGGCGACCGGCCTGCGGTGCCGCTCAACCTGGTTGGTGACTTCGGCGGCGGCTCCATGTTCCTGGTCACCGGGGTGCTGGCCGCGCTCTGGGAACGGCAGCGGTCCGGCACCGGGCAGGTGGTGGACACGGCCATGGTGGATGGGGCCAGCGTGCTGGCGCAGATGATCTGGGCCTTCCGCGGCAGGGGCGCCTGGACCGACGACCGCTCGGCCAACCTGCTGGATGGGGGCGCCCCGTTCTACGACACCTACACCTGCGCCGACGGCGGGTGGATCGCGGTGGGCGCGCTCGAGCCGCCGTTCTACGCGCAGTTCCTGGCCGGGCTGGGGATCGCCGGGGAGGATCTGCCGGAGCAGATGGACCCCGCCGGCTGGCCCCGGCTGCGGGCCCGGTTCGCCGAGATCATCGCCAGCCGCACCCGTGATGAGTGGGCGGAGATCTTCGCCGGCACCGACGCGTGCGTCACCCCGGTGCTGTCCTTCGGCGAGGCCGCCCGGGCTCCGCACATCACCGCCCGGGAAACCGTGATCACCCTGGACGGGATACCGCAAGCCGCGCCGGCCCCCCGGTTCTCCCGGACCCCCGCGGCCACGCCGGGCCCGCCCCCGGTGCCCGGCGGCGACACCAAGGCCGTGCTGGCCGACTGGGGCGCCTGACCCGCATCCTCACGAAGCCAGGTGGCGGCTGATGACCAGGCGCTGGATCTGGTTCGTGCCCTCGAAGATCTGCATGATCTTCGCCTCCCGCAGGTACCGCTCCACCGGGAACTCCTGGCTGTAGCCGTAGCCGCCGAGGACCTGGACGGCGTCGGTGGTCACCTTCATCGCCGCGTCGGTCGCGACCAGTTTGGCCACGCTGGCCTGCTCGCTGTACGGGCGCCCGGCGTCCCGGCGGCGCGCCGCGTCCAGGTAGGTCGCCCGGGCCGCGTGGGCCGCGGCGGCCATGTCCGCGAGCAGGAACGCCAGGCCCTCGTGGTCGATGATCCGCTGGCCGAAGGTCCGCCGTTCCTTCGCGTAGCCGACCGCGTAGTCCAGGGCGGCCTGGGCCAGGCCGGTCGCGACGGCCGCGATGCCGAGCCGCCCGGAATCCAGCGCGCTGAACGCGATCCGCAGGCCCTGACCCTCGGCCCCGATCAGCCGGTCCGCGGGCAGCCGCACGCCGTCGTAATGCGCGCTGGTCGTGGGCACCGCACGCAGCCCCATCTTCCGCTCCGGCTGGCCGAACGTCAGGCCGGGCAGGCCGGCCGGTACCAGGAAGCACGAGACTCCCTGGCTGCCCGGAGCGGTGCGGGCGAACAGCGTGTAGGAATCGGCGTTGCCGCCGCCGGTGATCCAGGCCTTGGTGCCGGTGATGACGTAGCCGCCGGCGTCCCGCTCCGCCTGGCAGGCCAGCGCCGCGGCGTCCGAGCCCGCCTGCGGCTCGGACAGGCTGTATGCCCCGAGCGTGCCCCCGCCGAGCAGGTCGGGCAGCCATCGCTCCTGCTGCTCCGGGGTGCCGAAGGTGGCCAGCGGGAAGCAGGACAGGCTGTGCACGCTCACCGTGACCGCGACCGCGGCCCAGCGCATGGCCAGCTCCTCCAGCACCTGGAGGTACACCTCGTACGGCTGGCCCCCGCCGCCCAGCGACTCGGGATACGGCAGGCCCAGCAGGCCCGCCGCACCGATGATCTTGAAGACCTCAGCCGGGAAGGTCTCGACCGCCTCCGCCTCGGCGACCCGCGGCGCGAGCTCCCGTTCGGCCAGCTGCCGGGTCAGGTCTAGCAGGTCAGCGGCCTCACGACTGGGCAGCATCCGGTCCACGGTCATGACGAGCTCCTGGTGACCCGGGGG
>JAOPYP010000713.1 GCA_025964635.1 Actinomycetes bacterium
CCCCCGGGCTGCGGGACAGCGCCAGGCCGCCCGCGCCCGCGACGATGGTGGCCAGGCCGGCCGCGAGCAGCACGGACGATGCGGCCATCGGGTGCGGGCCGGCGGCCTCATGCCTGCCGGGCCGGCCGGGCCGCCGGATGCTGTGCCGCCGGGTGTGCTCCCGCCGGGTGTGCTGCCGTCTGGCGTGGGGCCGGGTCACGGCCTGCGGGCTGGCGTGGGGCCGGGTCACGGCCTGCGGGCGCCCGGGAGGGCAACCGGCCGGCGTCGCCGGATGCCAAGGCCCGCCAGCAGTCCGCCGGCCACGATCACGCCCAGCCAGGGCAGCGGGGAGGAGGCTGGCCGGCGGGCGGTACCGCCCAGGCCGGTCGCCGCACCCCCGCGGGGCAGCACCTGGCTGCCGGCCGCGTCCTCCAGGTCGGTGATGCGCAGGCCACCCGCGCTATCCAGCAGCACCAGCGTGTGCACCGTGTCCGACGGCAACGACAGGCGCAGGGATGCGGCCGCCCCGTCCCCGGTGACGCGCATGATCCGGGACCCGGCCGTGACGGCCTGGTAGGGAGTCACGCTCGCGAACCGGAGCTTCTGCGCCACCATGGTCCCGCCGAGCGTCACCCCGACCACGGTCCGGCGCATCGACGCCTGGATCACCCGGACCAGTGCCTGCCCGGTCCGCATCGTCAGCGTGTCGGTGAGCACCCGGAGCCGCAGCCCGGCCGCGGGTCCCATCCCGGCCACCGTGTAGGCGCCTGCCCGGCGGACCCAGAACGAGGTCGACAGCACCGGGCGCTGAGCCGGCGAGGCCCCCGCCGGGCGCATCGACACCGTGTACTCGCCGGCTGGGAGCTCCTGGTACGGCGAGACCGTGCCGTAGCTGACATGGGGGAGCACCAGGCGGGCGTGGCTGTCCCCGAAGGAGTACAGGTACACGTCCACCGCGGGAGTGTTGGGCGACAGGTGCGCGAGCCGGACCCACCCGGTGCCCGGCGACGCCCACGCCGGAGCGGCGCCGCCCAGGCTGGCCAGCAGCATCACGGCTATCGCCGCGAGCACGTAACGACTCTTGCCTGCAAGTCTCATCACTCCTCGTTTCCCGCGTCCGTCGCCGTGAGGCCAGGTCGCGCTGGGCTTTGGTTCCGGTCAGCTTCGCTTCGGTCAGCGTCGCTGGGATCAGCGTGGTTCGGTCAGGTGGCGTATCTGGTCAGCGAGCCGGCTCCGGCTGCAGCAGCCCGGCCGGGCTGGGCGCGGCGAACTGGATGGTCAGCACGGATGAGCCGGCGGTACCCGGCGCGATCAGGGACCGGCTGGGGAGGTAGGGCGGTCGCTGGGCCCGCACGAACGTGATCATGTCCCGCAGGCGGCCCAGGTCCGTGCGGGAAGGCCCGGCTACCTCGGCCGACCGCAGCGGCATGCCGTCGCCCGCGCCGGGGCCCGAGTCTCCGAAGCCGGCGACCTGCACGGACGCGGTGGTGGCGAGCGCGGCCAGCATGGTCAGCAGGCGCGAGTCCACCTGGCCGGCCCGCAGCTCAGCCCGGGCGGCGGCGGAGACCCGGAGGTGCGGGTTGCCCAGTAGCTGACGGCCAGCATCGCGGCGCGCCACCAGGTCGGACGCGAGCGCGGCCTGATAGGCAGCCGCACCATCGGGGGCGATGGCGCGGACGTCGATCCGCAGGTCACCGGAGCCGAAGCTGGCCAGGATCCCCGGTGCGTAGACGCTCGCCAGGCGCCCGCCGAACTGGCTGCGGACCGCGGCCGTCGCGACCACCACATCGGAGCCGAGCGGATCCGGCGTCGCCGTCCGCAGTTCCAGCAGATTGCCGGGCGCGATGCCCCGGGCCAGCAGTGCGGAGCACATGTCCGGGTCGCACGCGACGATCGCGTTGCGGCTGATCTGCCGGGACACCCACGCGGCCGTCCGGGAGCGGATGGCCGCCGCGTCGTCCAGCACCGCGGCGAGACGGGGCGGGGGCGGCGCACCGGCCCTCACCGTGGATGCCCCGGGGTGCCACGCGACGACGATGCCGGCTGCCGTGGCCACCAGCGCCGCGGCCACCGCCGCGGCGGCCGTCGTGCGGGGCCGCCAGGACCGGGCGCGGCGGCGGTGGGCGCCGTTCACCGGGGCGTCCCTCGGCGCTTCGCCCCGGAGTTCGCCGAGCAGGAGGTCACGGGCGGCCAGCGCGATCGTCTCGGCGGCCGCCGGGGGGAGCTCGGTCGGCGCGGCCGGCCCCATGGGCCGCGCCGTGTCGCCGGTCGCAGCCCCGATCGCGTGCGCGAGCCGCCGGGCCACCTCCGGGAAATTGGCCTCGCCCGCGGCGAGCAGTGAGTCCAGGCTTTTCATGGCGTGAGGATGGCCGCCGAGCAGCCGCCATGCGCGGTCGAGTTCCTTTTCGCCGAGCCGCCCCAGCGCCGGTAGTGATTTCGCCAGCTCGAAAGCGCCCGACCGGGATAGCGGGCCGACGTGGCGGAATCCGAGTGGCGGCCCCGCGGCGGCGGGCGGGGTGAATGGATGGCGGCACGTAATGAGCAGTTTGCCCCGATGTGTTGCGCTGGCCCAGCTGGCTATCAATTCCGCCAGGGCGGATTCACGAATTTTCCAGCCGCCGGATTCCGCGGACACGTTGTCATCAAAGTTGTCCAGGACCACCAGGACCGGAAGGTGGCCGAGGACCTGCTCGCGGAGCAGGTCCAGCCGGTGCTCCCATGGCAGGTCGGTCCGGCCGGCCGCGAACGCTGAGTCCGCCCGGCTGCCGCTCCGGGGCATAGCCGGGTGACGGCGGAGGGCGGCGGCCACCGCGGCCAGCAGTCTGTCCACCGAGACCTCGCCGCTGATGACGGCGGTGACCCACTCGGGCTCGAGGTGGCTCACCCGCGAGGCGATCTGGCTGGCCAGTGTGGACTTGCCGATTCCGCCGACCCCGTACAGCACCAGTCCGGCCACCGTGGGGCCGGTGAGGTCCGCGGCCCAGCGGCGGCGCTCGGCCGACCGGATCGGGACAGACGCGTGCCGGTCTGGCCGCCTCGTGCCGGGCCAGGGTCCTCCCGGGACGCGTACCGGTTCCCCGCGTCGTGCCCCCGCCACCCCGGGCGGTGCGGCGGGCGGCCCCGCTATCCCGGGGACGGCGGCGAGGGCCTCCGCTGTCCCGGGCGGCGCGGACATTGCCGGCGCCTTTTCCCGTGCTAATGCAAAGTCACCCGGCCGCAGGCGGGCTGGCTTCCCCACGACTACCCCCCTTGCCGGACGACGTTCGATCCGAACAGATCGTTATATAGCACGCTGGACGGTACCGGGGCGGGTCATTCTTTTAATCTGCCGGGGCTCCGTCTAATAGTTATCTACTAATGAGAACCGTATGATTTGAATTCGGCAGTATTACCCCGGAAAATAAGATTTGGAACGAGATTGTCGGCTTTTCTGGGGCGCGGGCCGCGGGCGCCGCCTGGCGCACGGGCCCCGCGCGCTAGCGAGCGGTGTGTCGCGCCGCGGAGCCGGACCGTTAGCGCGAGCGGCGGGGACGTCCGGGCATAGGCTGGCGATGCCCGCTGCGAGGGGGATGACATCCGCCGTCGGCGGGCGGGACGCTCTCGCGTCCCAAGCGGCTGAGACCGACCCCGGAGGTCCTCATTAACCGCCTGGTCCTGTGGAACATCGACCTGACCCTCGTCGACGTCGGCCGGGTCACCCGGGAGGCCTACGCCGTGGCGTTCCGCCGGGTCACCGGGCGGCCGATGAGGCAGCTGCCGCAGCTGCCCGGGCGGATGGAGTCGGAGATCTTCTTCGACGCGCTGGCGCTCAACGAGTCCGTACCCGCGCCCGCGGCCGGGTCTGCCGGTGCGGGCGGCGAGGAGTTGCTGGCCCGGTTCACCTTCGAGCTGGCCGGCGCGTTCGCGGCCCGCCGCGACCTGCTGCGTGAGCAGGGCCGGCTGCTGCCCGGGGCCGCCGAGGCCGTGGCCGAGATGGCGGCCCGGCACGGCGTGGTGCAGACCGTGCTGACCGGCACGATCAAGCCGAACGCCATCGAGAAGCTGCGCGCGTTCGGCCTGGAGCAGTTCTTCGACCTCGAGATCGGCGGGTACGGGTCGCAGGTGTACCCGAAGGGCGCCCAGCTGATGATGACCCGCAGCCGGGCGGCCGACAAGTACGGCACCCGGTTCGACGAGCACTCCACCGTGTACATCGCCGATTCCTCCCGCGACGTCGCGGCCGCCCGGACCGGCGGTGCCCGGTGCCTGGCCGTGGCGAGCGGCCGGTCCACCGTGGGCGAGCTGCGCAAGGCCGGGGCGGACATGGTCTTCGACGACCTGTCCGACACGGCCGCGGTCGTGCAGGCGGTGGACCGGCTGACGCTGGCCGCCGCCGGCTGAGCGGGCCCGGCCCGGACGGCATAAGGTGGCCGCGTGTCCGAGCCGGCCGCCGGTGACCCGCCCCCTGCCGGAGCGCCGCAGGTTCCGCTGAGCACGATCGCCCGTGAATGGGGCCGGATCGGCTGCATCGGGTTCGGCGGCCCGCCCGCGCACATCGCGCTGCTGCGCAGGCTCTGCGTGGACGACCGGCGCTGGCTGCCGCCCGCTGACTTCGAGGACGGGCTGGCCGCCTGCAACCTGCTCCCCGGCCCGGCCTCGACCCAGCTGGCCATCTTCTGCGCCTGGCGGCTGCGCGGGCCGGCCGGGGCGGTTCTGGGCGGGGTCTGCTTCATCGTCCCCGGGCTGGTGATCATCCTCGGGCTCGCGGCCCTCTTCCTGGCGCCCCGTCCGGTGGGCTGGATCGCCGGGGCCGCGGCCGGGGCGGGCGCGGCCGTGCCCGCGGTGGCCGTGGCCGCCGCGGCGGGCCTCATCCCCGCGAGCTGGCGGCGGGCCGGTACGGCGCCAGCCGGTGGTTCGCCGGGTGGTGGTTCGCGGGGCGGCTCCGGGGCGGCTGGTTCCGGGGCGGCCGGCTCCCCGGGCCGCGAGAGGAAGCCGGGGACCCGCGCCGCGCACGGCCGCTGGATCGGCTACCTGGCGGCCGGCGGGGTGGCCGCCGCGACCATCGGTCCGTGGCTGGTGCTCGTCCTCGCCGCCTGCGGGCTGGCCGAGGTCGCGGTGCGGGCCCAGCCGGGGCGCGGGCCG
>JAOPYP010000714.1 GCA_025964635.1 Actinomycetes bacterium
TGCTCGGCGTGCAACTGTTCGGCCACCGGCACGCCGAGATCGCCAAGCGCATCGACATCGCCGCCACCGCCATCTTCCACTCCATGACCGTGGACGGGCTCAGCGAGCTTGACCTGTCCTACACCCCGCCCCTCGGCAGCCCCTGGGACGCCATCCAGATGGGCGCCCAGGCCTGGCTCCGCAAGGCCAGCCGCCGCTGAGCTGCTTCCAGCCCCGGCCGCCGCAGCTGCCTCTCCAGCATCGATCCGGCCTGGGGGCGATTCGTCCGGCCCGGCTCAGGTACTCCTGGGGATTTCGACGGAGACGTTGGTGGCCTTGACGGCGGCGACCGCGAGCATTCCTGGCTCCAGGCCGAGTTCGTCGGCGGCTTCGCGGCTGAGCAGTGACACGAATCGGTGCGGCCCGGCCTGGATCTCTACCTGAGCCATCACGGTGTCGCGGGTGACCCGGCTGATCAGTCCGCTGAACCGGTTCCGCGCGGAGTGGGCCACGACCACCCGGGTTTCCTCGTGGTCGGCCGATTCGGCCAGTTCTTGCGCCAGCGTGGCGAGCGCTGTGCCCTCGACGGCCATCCGCCCGGAGGCATCGGTGGTCGTGGCGACCCGTCCCGCGTCCGCCCAGCGGCGCAAGGTGTCGGTGCTGACCCCGAGAAGGCTGGCCGCCTCCTTGATCCGGAACGTCGGCATCCTGGGATGCTAACGCAGATGCGGCGGGCCTCAGGGACTGACGGACTCAACGGCGATCCTTGCGGCCGGGATCCGGCGCTGCCGCGGTATCGCGGCCGGGAGCTGCCCGGTGCGGTTGGCCGGTAAACCGGAGCTGAGCAGGTCAAAGGCCCGCTAACGTGACCGGGTGCCCGGGACTGGCTGGACTGAAATCGTCGCCCTGGTCGCCGCTTATGTGGTCGCGGTGCTGGCGACCCCTGCGGGGATCTCCGGCGCGGTCTTGCTGCTGCCGTTTCAGGTCAGCGTGCTGGGCACGCCGAGCCCGGCTGTTACCCCGACCAACCTGCTCTACAACGTGGTCGCCACCCCGGGAGCGTTGTACCGGTACTGGCGGCAGCACCAGGCTGGCGGGCGCCTGGCCCTGGTACTCATCGCCGGAACCCTGCCCGGGGTCATCGCCGGATCGGTCATCCGGGTCGAGTTGCTGCCCGGGCCGCGCGTGTTCGACCTGGTGGTCGCCGCCGTGCTGATGCCACTCGGCATCTGGCTGGCGCTGACCCGGCCATCCCGCCCGGATGGCCCGGACCGCCCGGCCCGGCTGATCCCGGTCCCGGTCCTGGTGACCCTGGCTGCCGTGGTGGGCTGTGTCGGCGGAATTTACGGAATCGGCGGCGGCTCGATCCTGGCCCCTATCTTGATCGGATCGGGCAGGCGGCCCGCCGAGGTCGCCCCCGCTGCCCTGGCCTCCACGTTCGTGACCTCGGTGGCGGGCGTCATCACCTTCACGATCTTGTCCATCCACCAGCACGGGTCGGTGGCGCCTGACTGGCCTACGGGTCTCGCGCTCGGGGCCGGTGGCCTGGCCGGTGCCTATACCGGGGCGCGGATCCAGTCCCGGCTCCCGGATCTGCTGACCCGCCGGCTGGTCGGCATTCTGGTGGTAGCGATCGGTGCCCGGTACCTGTGGTCTGGCCTGAGCTGATCCTGCGCTGCGCCATCTGCCTCATAGCTGCCCGCCCCTGGTGGGTTCTGGTGACCCCGGCAGGCGGTCTGGCGCGTGCCGGGCATCTGTGGCATGTCTGGCGCGCAGGACGGCACGGACGATGATGGGCGCTCCGATGGCGGAGGGAAGCAGCCAGAACGCCAATGCCGGCAGGCGGTCCCAGAGAGGCAGGCGGGGGCCGTTGTCGACATAGAACGCGGTGAGCATGGCGACGTAGGCGGTTCCCATTCCGGCGATGTGGCCGGTGTCGCCGGGCCGGTGGCGGCGGCGGTGCTGGTAGCCGATGGTCGCCGCGGTGAACGCGAGTGCACCGATGATGAATAGGTAGTAGTCCTGCTGCCAGCGCATCGCGGCGATGATCGTCGCGGTGGTGAAGACCACGGTGATCGCCCCGTAATACCAGTGGCCCGCCCGGACGTGCCGCGGGCTGCCCTTGCCCGACAGCGCGGCGATCGCCCCGGTGGCCACGGCCGTGAGCCCGGCGATCACATGGATGGCAAGGAACGCCAGGAACACCGGCGCGGTGGAGCCCACCTGATCGCCCAGGATACGGCTGGCCGTCAGCATCTCACCTGCTTTCCCCGCCGCCTGGACGGCGCTTCACTATGCGTAGCATTACTACTTATAGAACGGACGTTACGCCGTAGATTGCCTGACCGGAAGGGCTAGCGTAGTGTTCCTACGTATGCGGGCTGAGGAGCTGAAGGGGCATCTGGACGCGCTGCTGCTGGCTGCCCTGGAAGATGGCCCGCGGCATGGTTACGCGGTGATCGAGGCGCTGCGCCAGGCCACTGGCGGGCGGCTGGAACTGCCTACCGGCACGATCTACCCGGCGCTCCGCCGCCTGGAACAGGCCGGCCTGATCACCGGGTCGTGGTCGGTTGTCGCTGGCAGGCGGCGGCGGGACTACCAGCTGACGCCCGGCGGGGCCCGGGCACTGTCGGGAAAACGGTCGGCCTGGCGTGACTTCTCCGCCACGATCAGCGCCGCGCTGGAGGGCAGGCCATGCCCGGAACCAGCCTGATCAGCGACTACCTGACCACACTGTCGGCGCAGCTGCCCGAGGACGTCGTCGAGGAACTGGCTGACGGGCTCGACCTGGCCCGTCAGCACTATCTGCGCCAGGGCCTGGATCCGGATGCCGCCGCAAGCGCTGCGCTGGCTGAGTTCGGCGAGCCGCAGGTCATCATGGCGGCCTTCACGCGGCTCAGTCCGATCCGGCACGCCGCCCGCCGGTTGCTGGCCACCGGGCCTGTAGTCGGCGCGTGCTGGGCTGGAGCACTGATCACCGGCCGGGCCTGGACCTGGCCCCTCCCGTCAGCCGCCCGCCCGCTGTTCGGCGTCGTGCTGATCATCGTCATCGGGCTGCTCGCCACCGCCGCTTTCGGCAGAAACTACCGGCCGGTCAGCCGCTCGGGAACCGCAGGATGCGTGGGTATCGGCCTGCTTGATACCGCGCTGATCGTCACCGTCGCCGTCGCCCTTCCTGCCGTGATCTGGCCGCTGGCGCTGGCTGTGACAGCAAGCGCGGTTCGACTCATGTTCGCAGCGCGGGTGACCCTGCGGGCCAGGTGCTCCGTCTGACCCAAGGCCATTCTGGTCATTGACTTACCGGCGAGACGTTCTGGTTGAGCCGGAAGGTGTTGGCGGGGTCATAGCGGTATTTGATTTCGGCCAGCTTGGGGTAGTTAGGGCCGTAAGCCGCGCGGATCCGGTCGGGTCCTTCCGTGCCGAGGTTGTTGACATACACGGCGTGCTCCAGGTGTGGCTCCATCGCGGTGAACGAGTCGCGGGCCCAGGCGATGTTGCGGGGGGAGTCGTCGCGGTCGGCCCACTGGGCCAGGATCAGGAAGTCGTACTGCGTGGCTCGGTGGGGAAACGCGGTGGCGTCAACAGCGACCCGGCTCGCAGCTCCTCGCAGACCCTGCATCCCGATCCCGCTCGAGCCGGGGGGCATCGCAGCAGCGATTTCCAGCAGGGTGTCGGTAGCAGCATCGGTGAGGTGCCGCAGGTACCCGGACTTCCAGTAGTGGAGCCAGCCAAGCGGGAAGCCGGCATCCGGGGCGCTCTGCAGCGCAACGTAGGGCATGGGCGCGATCGTGTCATGCACGGGAGGTCCGAACGCGCGTAGCGGGCGCAGCACGTTGAGGCCTTCGTCCGGGTGCCCGCACCAGCAGACGCCGATGCTCACCTGAGGAACGCCGGACAAATCGAGCGCGATGGAGACGGCGGTCACCAGTTCGTCCGGGGCGCGGGCCATGAACTGGTCGTGGAAGCGGAGTGCGTCCGCGGCCATGGCCCACGGGTACGTCAGGGCGCCGGCATACACGGGGCCGACCGGGTGCAGTTGGTAGGTGAACGAGGTGACGACGCCGAAATTGCCGCCGCCGCCGCGCAGACCCCACAGGAGATCGGCGTGCTCGTCCTCGCTGACGTGCAGGACGTCAGCGTCGGCGGTGACGACTTCGGCGCCGACGAGGTTGTCGCAGGCCAGGCCGTACCGTCCGTTGAGCCAGCCCAGGCCGCCGCCGAGGGTGAGACCGGCGATGCCGGTCTTGGACATGACGCCGAGCGGGACAGCGAGCCCGTGGTGCTGGGTCGCGCGGTCGAGGTCGCCGAGCAGCAAGCCCGGCCCGGCGTGCGCCCTGAGATGATCCGGATCGACCCGCAGGTCCTTCATGGGCGATAGATCGAGCATGATGCCGCCGTCACAGACAGCATTGCCGGCGACGTTGTGTCCGCCGCCGCGGACCGAGAGCGCGAGGTCGTTCTCACGGGCGAATGCGATGCCGCGGGCGACGTCAGCCGCCTGCCGGCAGCGCAGGATGGCAAGTGGTTTACGGTCGATCATCGCGTTGAACACCGCCCGGGCGGCGTCATAGTCGGGGTCTCCTGGCCGGAGTACGTCACCGTTAAGGTCGGTGGTCGGCTGCGAGGTCATGCTGCTCCCTTTGCGCTCGGAGGAGGAGTATCCGAGTGTCTACGGTGCGGCTAACTGCCAGCTAATCGCCGACGAAGCACCGTGGCACCGTTGCGCCAGCTACGACGGCAGCGGGATGCCGATCTCGGCCCGCAGCGTGGCGGCGTCCCTCGCCAGCCGGGCGGCTGTCTCGATGTCGTCGGCGGCGGCCGCGACAGCGGCCAGGCCTTGCAGGGCGGCGGCTTCGCCAGCCCGGTGACCGATCCGCCGGCAGAGTTGCAACGCCCGCTCGAACGCCACCGTCGCCGGGCCGCTCTCGTGAGCGGCGAGCGCGATCCGGCCAGTGAGATGCAGAGCGGACGCTTCGCCTTCCTCGTACCCCACGAGCCGGTAATGCGCGAGTGCTTCGCCGGCGAGAGCCCTGGCCTCAGAGGCATCGCCCCAACGGTGTTCCAGTGACGCGAGGACGTCAATGGCGAGACCGCGCGCGAGTTCCTCGCCTACCTCGATCGCGTGGGCGAGGGACCTTGACGCGACGGCTTTGGCGGCGTCAGGTTCGTCGCGGTCGCGGTGCAGTCGAGCCAGTTGAGCCTCTTCCAGGGCCGCGCGCCACAAATCGCCGCCATTGATCGACGCGGTGATCGCGTCCTCGTAGAGCTGCTGAGCCCGGTCGAAGCGACCGCGCGCCCAGGCGGTCGTGGCCAGCATGGCAAGTGCGTTGCCTTCCCACGCCTGGTTCTGGCCGGCCCGGGCCAGCGTCAGCTGCTCTTCGGCCAGCGCCTGCGTGGCCTCAAAGTCGCTTCGGCCGAGGTGCATCAAGGCGCCGGCGGAGAGCAGCGGCATCCGGTCCTCCGGTCGGCCGGAGCCGACGGCTTCCAGGCTGGCGTGCACCCAGTGAAGCCCCTCGCCACGAGCGCCGCGCAGATCCCAGTAGTGCCACAGACCAGTGACTAGTCCGGCCCCGATTTGCGGATCGCCGGTCGCTCCGAACGACCACTCCAATGCCGCCCGCAGGTTGTCGCTCTCGTTATGCAGCCGGGCCAGCCACGCCGCCGATCCCGCGCGGAACAGATGCCGGTCGGCTTCCTGAACGAGGGCAAGGTAGTGACGAGCGTGCCGTTCCCGCAACTCGACCAACTCTGAGTCGGTCAAGTACCGTCGGGCGAATTGACGGGTCGTCTCCAGCAACCGGTAGCGCGTGCCCGCGCCGGCGCGATCTTCGAGCGCAACCGTGCTGGAGACAACCAGGCGAGACAGCAGCGACATAACATCACGACCGAGCAGTTCATCGCCGCCCGCGACCGCTGTCGCTGCTT
>JAOPYP010000528.1 GCA_025964635.1 Actinomycetes bacterium
AGCGGCAGCGGCAAGAGCACCATCGCCCGGCTGCTGGCCAAGCTGTACAAGCCGACCAGCGGCGAGATCTACTTCCAGGGCCAGCCGGTGTCGGGACTGCGCTCCCGCGCCGACACCCTGCGCTACACCGGGCTGGTCCCGATGGTGTTCCAGGACCCGTTCAGCTCCATCAACCCGGTGCTGCGGATCTCGCACGGCGTGCTCCGCGGCCTCAAACTGCACCGGCCGGAACTGTCCGCCGCGCAGCGGCGGGCCGAGGCAGAGCGGGTCTTCGACGTGGTGGGGCTGACCCCGGCCGCGGAGGTGCTGCAGCGCTACCCGCACGAGCTGAGCGGCGGCCAGCGGCAGCGGGTCGGCTTCGCCCAGGCCCTGGCCTTGCGGCCAAAACTGATCCTGGCCGATGAGCCCGTGTCCATGCTGGACGTGTCCATCCGGATCGGGCTGCTGAACCTGATGGCCCGGCTGCGTGACGAGGAAGGGGTCTCCATCCTGTACATCACCCACGACATCGCCAGCGCGCGGTACATCGCGGACCGGCTCATCGTGATGTACGCCGGCCAGATCGCGGAGTCCGGCCCGGTGGAGGAGGTGCTGGCGGCGCCGAAGCACCCCTACACGCAGCTGCTGCTGTCCGCGGTGCCGGACCCGCGGGCCCCGCTGGACGTCACGGCGGAGACCGACCGCGGCGAGCCGCCCCGGGTCATCGACCCGGTCCCGGGCTGCCGGTTCCGCTGGCGGTGCCCGCTGGCCATCGACGAGTGCCACCAGGCCACCCCGGGCCTGGAGGAGCTGGGTCCCCGGCACGCGGCGGCGTGCTTCGTGGCCCAGGCCGGCGCGGACGTGAAGGCCTTCTGATGAAGATCGCGGTGGTCGGCGGCGGATCGACCTACACACCGGAACTGGTCGACGGGGTGGCCCGGCTCACGGGTGCGCTCAAGGTCACGGAGCTGGTCCTGGTCGACCCGGACGAGGGCCGGCTCGCGGCGGTCGGGCCAGTATCGGCCCGGATCATGCAAGCGTACGGGCACCCGGCCCGGGTCAGCTGGACGACCAGCCTGGACGAGGGGGTCGACGGGGCCGGCGCGGTCCTGCTCCAGCTCCGGGTCGGCGGCCAGGCCGCCCGGCAGCGGGACGAGACCTGGCCGCTGGAGTGCGGCTGCGTCGGCCAGGAGACCACCGGCGCGGGCGGGCTGGCCAAGGCGCTGCGCACGGTGCCGATCGTGCTGGACATCGCGGAGCGGGCCCGGGAACGGGCCGACCCCGGCGCCTGGATCATCGACTTCACCAACCCGGTCGGCATCGTGACCCGCGCCCTGCTGGACGCCGGCCACCGCGCCGTCGGCCTGTGCAACGTGGCGATCGGGTTCCAGCGGCTGTTCGCCCGGCTGCTCGGCACCGATCCCTCCGCGGTCCGGCTGGATCACGCCGGCCTCAACCACCTGACCTGGGAGCGGGCCGTCGTGGTGGACGGCACCGACCGGCTGCCGGAGCTGATCGCGGCGCACGGCGAGGAGATCGCCTCGCACACCGGGCTGCCCGAGTCGGTCCTGCACGACGTGGGCGCGGTGCCGTCCTATTACCTGCGCTACTTCTGGGCGCACGACGCGGTCGTGGCGGAGGAGCGGACCCGCCCCACCCGGGCCGAGGAGGTCGCGGCGATCGAGCGGGAACTGCTGGCCATGTACGCCGACCCGGCCCTGGACCACAAGCCCGCGCTGCTGTCCGAGCGGGGCGGCGCGTTCTACTCCGAGGCGGCGGTGGCCCTGCTCGCCTCGCTGGCCGGCGATACCGGGGACACCCAGGTGGTGAACGTCCGGAACGGGGGCACGTTCCCGTTCCTGCCCGCCGACGCGGTGATCGAGGTGCCCGCGGTGATCAGGGCGGAGGGCGCCAGCCCGGTGCTGGCCGCACCGCTGCCGCCGCTCATGCGGGGGCTGGTCGCGCACGTGTCCGCGTACGAGGAACTGGCCGTGGACGCCGCCCGGCGCGGCGGCCGCGACCGGGTCCGGGCCGCGTTGCTGGCCCATCCCCTGGTCGGCCAGCTGGACCTGGCCGACGGGCTGGCCGACCGGCTCATCGCCGAGAACCGTGACTTCCTGCCCTGGGCCAGCCGCGGATGACAGGCCCTGTTAGCCCGGGGGGACGACCCCCCGGAACCCCCCGCCATTCACCGGCTCGGAGCGACCCGCCTCCGGCGGGCCCCGCCTCGCCGGTGAGTGTTAGCCCGGGGGTACGACCCCCCGGAACCCCTGTCCCCCTCGATCAGCCCGCTGTCCTGGCCATCGACGGCGGGAACAGCAAGACCGACGTCGCCCTGGTGGCCGCGGACGGGACGCTGCTGGCCAGCGGCCGCGGCCCCGGCGTGCGCACGTTCCCCACCCCGGAGGTGCTGGCGTCGATCGGCGCGGTGATCGGGTCGGCGGCTCTCGACGCGGGACTGCCGGGCGGGTGGCCGCTGGCGGCGCACACCGTGGCCTGCATGGCCAATGCCGACCTGCCCGAGGAAGAGGAACGGCTGGCCGCCATGATCGCGGCCGCCGGGTGGAGCACGACCACCGAGGTCGCCAACGACACGTTCGCGGTGCTCCGGGCGGGCCTGGATACCCCGGGCGACCACCTGTGGGGGGTGGCGGTGACCTGCGGCGCCGGGATCAACTGCGTGGGCGTCGCCCCGGACGGGCGGACCAGCGGGTTCCTCGCGCTGGGCGGCATCACCGGCGACTGGGGCGGTGCCTACGGCCTGGGCCGGGCGGCGCTGTGGTGGGCGATCCGGGCCGAGGACGGCCGGGGACCGCAGACCGCGCTGCGCGACGTGGTGGCCGGCCATTTCGGCATGCCCGAGGTCCGCGACGTCGCCATAGCCATCCACCAGGACAAGATCTCTCAGGATGACCTGCAGGGCCTGGCCCCGCTGCTGCTGGCCACGGCCGGCCGGGGCGATCAGGTGGCCCGCGACCTGGTCAGCCGGCTGGCCGGCGAGATCGTCACGATGGCGGCCACGGTCATCCGCCGGCTCGGCCTGGCCGGGCAGGCGGTCCCGGTCGTGCTGGGCGGCGGGGTGCTCACCGCCCGCGACCCGCAACTCCTCGGCTGGATCACCGAGCGGCTGGCCGCCCGGGCGCCGCTCGCGGAGGCCAGCGTGGTGCAGGTGCCGCCGATCGCGGGCGCCGCCCTGCTCGGCCTGGACCGGGCTGGCGCCGGCCCGGCCGCCGAGCGCCGCCTCCGCGCCGCCTACGGCAT
>JAOPYP010000769.1 GCA_025964635.1 Actinomycetes bacterium
GCGGCCCGAGCATGACTGTCGCGGCGGCGGCCGCGACGAGCGCCAGCCGCCGGCCGGGCCGGTGAGTGAGTGCGAGGCGCATGGCCCCTCCTGTGTGCCCAGCCCGGGGACGATCCCGGGGTCGGTCAGCCCGCGAACGCCGCGGGCAGCAGGTCCCGGTGCGCCGCGAACAGCTCGTCGCACATGGCCACGGTCTGCGCCGTGGTCAGCGTGGCCGCCGTGTTCGGGTCGAGCAGCGCGGCCTGGTACACGTGGTCCCGCGATTCCCCCAGCGCGGCCCGGACGGTCAGCTCGACCACGTTGAGGAACGTCCGGTTCAGCGCGGCCAGCTGCGGCGGCAGCGCGCCCACCGGCACCGGCTTGGGCCCGCCCGCCCCGACCAGGCAGGGCACCTCGACGCAGCACTCGTCGGGCAGGCTGGTGATCAGCCCGCCGTTGCGGATGTTCACGTGCAGCTCGCGCTCGGTGCCGGTCTCCAGCGAGTGGATGAACAGCGACGCGAGCTCGTGCGCGGGTTCCAGGTCGAGCGGCGCGTCCGAGGCCAGCGCCTGCTGCAGTGACTCGAGCTCGCGGAGGTTCTCCTCGGACCGGGCCAGGTAGTCGCCGACGAAGATACGGAACCGCTCGATCTGGTCGTCGTGGCGCATGAACCACGGCACGTACTCGGCGGAGTGCTCGCTGGACTCGGTCGGGAAATAGCCGAACCGGCGGTAGATCTCCACCCGGACCCGCCGCTGCAGCTCGGGGGAGCCGTCGATGATCTCGGCCAGCCGCGGGTACAGGGACTGGCCGTCCTGCTCGAACCGGAGCACGAACGCCTGGTGGTTGAACCCCGCGGTCAGGAACCGGACCCGGTCCGGGTCCGCGCCGACCAGGCCGGTCAGGAACGCCTGCGTGTCCCGGACCGAATGGCACAGCCCGAACACCCTGGTGAACGGGGTGCCCTCGTACACCGACCAGGGCAGCATGGCCATCGGGTTGCTGTAGCTGAGCAGGTAGGCGTCCGGGCAGACGTCGTGCATGTCCCGGGCCAGCGCGGTCGTGACCGGGATGGTCCGCAGGCCGCGGAAGATCCCGCCGATGCCGAGGGTGTCGCCGATCGTCTGGCGCACCCCGTACCGGGCCGGGATGTCGAAGTCGGCCCGGGTCGCGTCGTAGCCGCCGACCTGCACCTCGTTGATCACGTAGCGGGCGCCGTCCAGGGCCTCGCGCCGGTCCCGGGTCGCGCTCACCGTGGCGGCGGCGCCGGTCTGGGCGGCGATCCGCTGGGCCAGCCGCCCGGCGTGGGCCAGCCGGTCGGCGCTGATGTCGTACAGGGAGAGATGCAGCCCATCGCGGAACTCGGGGTAGCTGCACAGATCGGTCACCACGTTCCGGGTGAACTCGATGCTGCCCGCGCCGACAAAAGTCACCTTGATCACAGCTCGGTAGTGTTCCATTGCCCCGGTTTGCGCGCAAGAGCGAGCAAAAATCCTCCGCAACGAAGACCTCGCCCGTCCCCATGATCCGGTGCACGGCGCGCCAGCGGGGGCCAGTGTCCCGCCCCGGCCCGTAACACGGCCGAAATTGTCCGTTACGTCCGGACTTCCGGGGCCGGACGGCGGCCGGGACGGGGTTGGCCGAGGGGCTTGACACCATGCGCCCGATTGCTCAATATTGCGGGAAACATCATGACTTCATGCAACTTCGGTCGTTGGGCCGCTGCCGGGCGGGCCGGAAAGTTGAGGGCAGTATGGCGAGGCATCGCCTGCGGGTCACCCTGGCGGCCCCGGTCGCCGCGCTGGCCGCCCTGTCCCTAGGGCTGGCCGCCTGCGGCACCGATAGCAACAGCGGGGGAGGCGGCGGCAGCACCACGGTCCAGATCTGGGAGGGCTACACCGGCCCCGAGGCCAAGGCGTTCGCGCACCTGGTCACCGAGTACCAGAATCAGCACCCCGGCCAGAAGGTCAGCAGCCTGTTCGTCAACAACGACAACACGCTGCAGAAGGTGCTCACCGCGGTGCGCGGCGGCAGTCCGCCGGACATCGCCTACCTGTACGGGTCGTGGGCGCCGAACGTGGCGCAGATCCCGCAGGTGGTGAACCTGACCAACGTGGTCAAGCGGCCAGGGGTCAACTGGAGCGACTTCTGGGTCGGCGAGCGGGACGTGGCCACGGTCAAGGGCAGGATCATCGGCGTGCCCGCCCTGGTCGACAACCTGGCTGTGGTCTACAACAAGACGCTGTTCGCCCGGGCCCACCTCACGCCGCCGGGCCCGGGCTGGACCTGGGCGCAGTTCCAGGCCGACGCGAAGAAGCTCACCGACCCGGCCGCCAAGCAGTTCGGTACCGCGTACGTGACCCCGGCGTCCGAGGACACGGTGTGGCACTGGGAGGCGCTGCTCTGGGAGGCCGGCGGCCAGATCCTGACCCCGGACAACAAGAAGGCCGCGTTCGACTCGGCGGCGGGGCTGACCTCGCTGAACACGCTGCGCACGATGGCGGTCACCGACCACTCCGTGTACCTCGACCCCGCCGATAATCCGTACCAGACGCTGTTCAACTCGGGCAAGATCGGGATGCTGGTCACGGGACCGTGGGACCTGGGCGTGTTCCCCAACGTGCACTACGGCGTCCAGGTCATGCCGTCCTACCCCGGGTCGGGCGCTGGCCACCAGACCATCTCCGGGCCGGACAACTGGGTGGTGTTCAACAACGGCGCCACGCGGGTGTCCGCGGCCGAGAAGTTCATCCTCTGGCTCACCGCGCCCGCCCAGGTGAAGTACTTCTCGCTGAAGACCGGGGACCTGCCGACCCGGGCGTCGGTGGGCAACGCGGCGGGCTTCAGCCAGCAGATGGACACCGCCCTGCCCGGGGTGAGCGCGTTCGTCGCCAACCTGGCCAACGTCAAGCAGGCCCGGCCGCAGATCCCGCAGTACCCGAAGATTTCCACGGTCCTCGCCAACATGGTCGTGTCCGTGCTGCTCGGCAAGAGCCAGCCGCAGGCGGCCCTGAGTTCCGCGGCGCAGCAGGTCAACCAGATCCTGGCCGCGGGCTGACGTGACGGTTCCTGGCGCGCTACTCCACCGCGACCGGGGTGGTCGTCACCGCGGCGGCTTGCCGCCGCCCGGCGCGAAGCGGCGATCGGGGGGTCGTCCCCCCGGGTCAGCGCTGCGCCGCCGGGTGGTGGCCTCCGAGCAGTTCGCGGGGTGGGCGTTCGTCACCCCCGGGGTCGCGATCATCCTGCTGTTCGGCGCGGTGCCCATCGTCTGGTCGGCGCTGATGTCCTTCCAGCGGTCCAACCTGCTCACGCCGAGCACGCCGTTCGTGGGACTGAAGAACTACCGGCAGATGGTGCACGACCCGATCGTGGGGCAGGCCATCGGGCACACGCTGATCTACACCGTGCTGTTCGTGCCCGGGACGATGATCGCCGGGCTGTTCCTGGCCGTGGCCATGAACCGGAAGATCCGTTTCATCTCCTTCTACCGGACCGTGGCCTACGCGACGATGGCCATCTCCACGATCAGCGAGGCGATCGTCTTCATCTGGCTGTTCGACCCCTCCTACGGGATCGTCAACTACTTCCTCAGCCTGGTCGGGGTGCCGCAGCAGCAGTTCCTGAACTCCCCGTCCCAGGCCCTGTACGTGATCGTGATCATGACGATCTGGGGGTGGACCGGGTTCGCGGTCGTCATCTACCTGGCCGCGCTCCAGGGGGTACCGTCGGCGCTGCTCGAGGCGGCCTCGATCGACGGGTGCACCCCGTGGCGCACGTTCCGCCGGATCACGCTCCCGCTGCTCAGCCCGGCGTCGCTGTTCCTGGCCGTGTGGCTGACCATCAACGCGCTGCAGTTGTTCGACGAGGTGTACCTGAGCACCCAGGGCGGCCCGCTGAACGCCACGACCGTGCTTGTCTACTACCTCTACGACCAGGCCTTCGTGAACTTCAACTTCGGTTACGCGTCGGCCATCGCTTATTTCCTGTTCCTGATCATCCTCGTGGTCACCGCGATCCAGTTCCGGGTCGGCCGGCGGTTCACGCACTACAGGTCTTGACATCCTCCCCCTGCCTGGTGGCGGGGGATTCCAGCTACTCATATCCAGGTTAGGAGGCAAGCAGTTGAGGTTCGCGGTTCACCGGCTCCAACTGGGAGCCTCACCGCGCAGTCACGGCGTGCCCCGCCGCGATGCTCCGGGCCGCGTTCACATCAGCGTGGCAGGCGAAACCGCAGGCCGTGCACACGAAACGCGCTTGGCTCTCGCGCGACTTCCCGTCCACGTGCCCGCACGCCGAGCACCGCTGGCTGGTGAACGCGGGATTGATCTTTTCTACCCGGCTGGGCGCTTTCTCTTCCAGGCGGCGCACCAGCAGGCCCCAGCCCGACCGCAGTATCTCGCGATTGAGCCCGGATTTGGCGCGGACGTTGCGGCCCGGATCCTGGGCTGTCCCTCTGGCCGAGCGGGTCATACTCTTAACGTTCAGATCCTCAACCCTGACGATGTCGAACCGGCGTGCCAGGGCGGTGCTGGTCTTTTCGGCCCAGTCTTTCCGCCGGTCGGTTTCGCGAGCCTTCAGCCGGGCAGCGGCGAGCCTGACTTGCTTGCGGCGGTTCGAGCCTGGCTTGGCCCGGGCGAGCATGCGCTCCAGGTGTCGCAGCCTCTTCCACTCCGGCGCGTTCAAGCCCGCAACGCACAGCAGGTCGCCCGTCGACAGGGCCGCGCTGACCGCCACGCCTCGGTCGACACCGACGACACCCCCGTTGCCTGGAGCGGGGACAGGATCGGGAATCCACGCGAAGGCGACATGCCAGCGTCCCGCCCGGTCACGGGTCACCCGGTAGGACTTCACGCCCGATGGCACCGCGCGGGACCATCGGAACTTAACCCATCCGGCCTTCGGCACCCACACTTGGCCGACATGGCGGGACAGGCGGCGCGCATCCCATTGCTGCCCGCGTCGCCCGACGATGCGGAATCCCTCGTTCCGGTCGGCCTTACGCCACAACGGCCTGCCTGCCGGGTTCGCTGGGTCGAAGAATGCCGCCATGGCCTTGGCGAAGTCTCGCAGCGCCTGCTGTTGCACCATCTGGGAGCCTGCGGCCAGCCACGGGTGCTCGGCGCGGGCAGCGGTGAGCTGGCGGCACTGGTCCAGGTAGCCCGGAGCGCCCCTCCTGCCCGGATGCCAGTGCAAGTGCTGCTCAACGGCCAGGTTCCATATGAACCGGGCGTGGGCGCAGTGGTCTCGCAGTACTGCTTCCTGGGAGGGCGAGGGATCCAGGCGGTACCGGGACATGCGAATAAAGTAGCGAATACTGCCGACATTTCTGCGGAGGTGAAGCGGCATTCCCTCCCTGGCCTGAGGGCCGGGGTAGCGACGCCGCGGTCCCGATGACCGCGACCTCCGCGTCCGCCCGCGGCGGGGTCCAGCCCTCCGCCGGCGGCGGCGTCACACGCGCCCGGCGCCGGTGGCGGCTGCCGTTCAGCCCGTGGCACCTGGTCCTGGTCCCGGCCACGCTGATCCTGATCTTCCCGTTCTTCTGGCTGCTGGTCTCCTCGCTGGAGACTCCGTCCGAGGCGCTGCACTTCCCGCCGGTGCTCGTCCCGCACGTGCTGCGGTTCGCCAACTACCCGGACGCGCTGGGCAGCGCGCCGTTCGGCCATTTCTTCGTCAACAGCGCCGTGGTCGCGGTGGTCACCGTGCTGGCCAACCTGGTGCTCTGCTCGCTGGCCGGGTACGCGTTCGCCCGGTTCCGCTTCCTGGGCCGCGGTGTCCTGTTCGTGGTGATCATGGCCACGCTCATGGTGCCGTTCCAGGTCACGATGATCCCGCAGTTCATCATCACCAAGTGGCTGGGCGTGCACGTGCTGGCCGCGGTCGGGATCAACCACATCGGCGCGCTCATCCTGCCCAACGCGGCGACCGCGTTCGGCATCTTCTTCCTGCGCCAGTTCTTCCGGACCCTCCCGCTGGAGTACGAGGAGTCCGCCCGGGTGGACGGGGCCAGCCGGCTCAAGGTTCTGATCCGGATTGTGCTGCCGCTGGCCACCCCGGCCCTGGCCACGCTGGCCGCGCTGACCTTCCTGGACTCCTGGAACAACTTCCTGTGGCCGCTGATCGCCATCACCTCCACGAACCAGATGACGCTGCCGCTCGGCCTGGCCACGTTCCAGGGCGCGCACGCCACCGAATGGACCCTGCTGATGGCCGCCAACGTGATGAGCCTGGTGCCCATGCTGATCATCTTCTTCCTGGCCCAGCGCTACTTCATCCGGTCGGTGGCCTCGACCGGCCTGTCCGGGACCTGAGCCATCACTCCCAGCGAGAATCCCAGAGAAAAGAGGAAGCAACCCATGGGCGAGGAAGCCCCCGTGGTAAGTGAGCCGGCGGCAGGTGAGCCAGCGATGCAGGACAGCGTGGCCGGCGGCGGCCGCACGGAGCAGGAGGTGGCCTCGCAGCCTGCCTGCTGGCGCCAGGCGGGCCGGCTGGCCGCGGATGTCGCCGGTCTCCTGCCGGCCCGCGGCGAACGGGTCGCGGTCGCGGGCTGCGGCACCTCGTGGTTCATGGCCCAGTCCTACGCGGCGGCCCGCGAGGCGTCCGGGCACGGGGAGACCGACGCGTTCGCGGCGTCCGAGATGCCGCCCGGCCGGGCCTACGACCGGGTCCTGGTGCTGTCCCGGTCCGGGACCACCACGGAGATCGTGCAGCTGCTGGAACGGCTGCACGGGACCGTGCCCACGGTGGCGATCACCGCGGTCCCCGGCACCCCGGTGGCACAGGCCGCCGGCGCGGTCATCGACCTGGGGTTCGCGGACGAGGAATCCGTGGTCCAGACCCGGTTCGCCACCACCGAGCTGGTGCTGCTGCGCGCGCACCTGGGGGAGGATCCCGGCCCGGCCGCCGACGCGGCGGAGCGGGTGCTCGCCGCGCCCCTGCCGGCGGGGATGCTGGCCGCCCGCCAGTTCACGTTCCTCGGGACGGGCTGGACCTACGGCCTGGCCAACGAGGCCGCGCTCAAGCTGCGTGAGGCGGCCGGCATGTGGACCGAGGCGTACCCGGCGATGGAGTACCGGCATGGCCCGGTCGCGGTGACCGGCGAGGGCAGCATCGTGTGGCTGTTCGGCACCCCGCCGGACGGGCTGGGCGGCGAGATCGCCGCGGCCGGCGGCACCGCCTGGTTCAGCGACGAGGACCCGCTGGCCGAGCTGGTCCGGGTGCAGCGGGTGGCCGTGGCGCTGGCTCGCGCCCGCGGGCTGGACCCGGACCGCCCGCGGAACCTGGCCCGCTCGGTCATCCTTACCACGGGCTGAGAAGGCGGCTTACGTGATCGGAGTCGTCTGCCTCAACCCGGCCCTTGACGTCACCCATCACGTGCCGGCCGTCGACTGGTCCGGGGTGAACCGGCCGGACGCGGTGCACGCGCGGCCGGGCGGCAAGGGGCTGAACGTGGCCCGGACGCTGCACGCGCTCGGGGCCGAAGTGCTGGTCATGGGCCTGGTCGGCGGCATCACCGGGGAGGCAGTGACGGTGGCGCTCGCTGCCCTGGGGGTGCCCTCGGCCTTCACGTGGGTGCGGGGGGAGACGCGGCGGACGTTCACCGTCGTGGACGGGCGGACCGGGGCCGCGGCCCTGTTCAGCGAGCCCGGCCCGCGGATCGCCGCGGACGGGTACGCCGAGTTCCGGGCCCGGTACGCGTCCGTCCTCCCCGGGTACGAGGCCGTGGTCCTGTCCGGGAGCCTGCCGCCGGGCCTGCCGCCCGGCTGCTACGCGGAGCTCACCGCGATGGCGGCCGCCGCCGGGGTGCCCGTCCTACTGGACGCGCACGGGGAGGCGCTGCGCCTGGGCGCGGCCGCCGGGCCGGCCATCGTCAAGCCGAACCTGGCCGAGCTGGAGGCCTTCGCCGGGCGCCCGCTGTCCTGTGCGGGTGGTTCCGCTCCGGGTGGCTCCGGCTCCGGTGGTGTCGACCGGCAGGCCGTGGCCGCGGCCGCCCGGGAACTCCGGGCGTCCGGCCCGGAGGCGGTCGTGGTCTCGCTGGGCGCGGCCGGGTTGCACGCCCACACCGGCGACGGCTGCTGGCAGGCCGTCCCCCCAGCCGTGGTGGCCGGGAACGCGACCGGGGCCGGTGACGCGGCGACCGCGGGCCTGGCGCACGGGCTGGCCCAGAGGCGCCCGTGGGACGAGCGACTGCGGCACGCGGTCGCGCTCGGCACCGCGGCGGCCCTGGCCCCGGTGGCCGGGGAGTTCAGCGCCGCGGACTACGCCACGGTGCGGGCGGGGGTCACGGTGGCGCGCGCGGACGACGCCACACCCGCCACACCGCGCAGCGCCGCGCCCCCGCCGCCAGCCCACTCACCTACCTCACCCGGCGAGGCTGGCGTACTGCGCGGGGAGGCCGGCTGATGCCCGCCGCCAGGATGAGCGAGATCGTCCGGTCCGCCCAGGCGGCGGGCCGGGGCGTCGGCGCGTTCAACGTGATCGGCATCGAGCACGCCGAGGCGATCGTGGCCGGCGCCGAGGCGGCCGCCTCGCCCGTGGTCCTGCAGATCAGCGAGAACTGCGCCGCCTATCACGGCGCGCTGGAGCCGATCGCGCGGGCCTGCCTGGCGATCGCGGACTCGGCGGCCGTGCCGGTCGCGGTGCACCTGGATCACGCCACCCGCGAGGACCTGGTCCACGCCGCGGCCGGGCTGGGCGTGCGGTCGGTCATGTACGACGTGTCGGCCCGGCCCTACG